>JBLHGI010000123.1:0-15666 GCA_047616505.1 Planctomycetota bacterium | reverse complement strand
TTACTACGCGCGATGTCGGCGATGGCACCGGTGTTGGCCTCTCAATCGTGCACGATATCGTAGTCAATCGCCTCGGTGGACAGATAGATTTTACGACTGAATTGGGCAAGGGTACCACCTTTACCGTGCGCCTACCCACGAACGGAGAAAACTAGGACCATGGCCAAACAACGCATCTTATTCGTCGATGACGAGCCCGACTTACTCGAAGGAGTACAACGCATGCTCTTTCGCGAGCGCAAACGCTGGGATATGCATTTTGCGCAAAGTGGTGATGAGGGACTGAGCGCCATCGCCAAACAACCTTTCAACGTAGTAGTTGCCGACATGCGCATGCCGCAAATGGACGGCGTGCAATTTTTGCAACAGGTGAGTGAAAAGTCTCGCGACACGGTGCGCATGATGCTCACGGGAAATACAGACCAAGAAACGGCGATGAAAGCCGTCAACGACGGCAACGTCTTCCGTTTTATGACCAAACCCGTCGAACGCGAAACGCTGATCCAAATGCTCGAATCCGGTATAGAGCAACATCGGCTGATTACAGCCGAAAAAGAATTGCTCACCGGCACCTTAGCCGGCAGCGTGCGCATGTTGACGGAAATACTCTCCGTAGCCACGCCCGACAGCTTTGGCCACGCTATGTGGCTGCGCGACCAGATGCGCGATATCAGCCGTTCGCTCAAACTACGCAACGCATGGGAGTTGGTTATCGCCGCCACACTCTCCCGCGTGGGCTACGCCACCCTGCCCAGTGAACTGGTAAAAAGGGCGTTGGACCAGCACGAGCTATCGAAGGAAGAGCGTGATATTATATCGCGACTGCCGCAAATTAGTCACGATATCCTACGCCATATCCCGCGCTTAGAAGGAGCGGCGAAAATCGTTCTGTATCAGGAGAAGAACTTCGACGGCAGCGGCTTCCCAGACGATGCCATCGCCGAGGCAGAGATACCACTCGGCGCACGCATCATCCGCATTCTCAATGATTTGGCGCATCTGTCAAAGACAGAGCTGTCCAAATACAAACTCACCAAAGTCATCAAGGAACGACGCGGCTGGTACGACCCCAACTTACTCGACCAACTTTTACCTCTTTTCGTATCCCCCAACGCCGCCGAACTAGCCGGCTCGGCCGAAAACTCCGAAAGTATCCCCCTGCGCAAGCTGCGCATGGGCGACAAACTAGTGGGCAATATCGTGTCCTTAGATGGGCAGACCATCGTCGCAGCGGGCAATCGCATATCGCCAACCTTTATGCAAAAGATCGAAGTCAGCGCCAGCCTGAAGGGTATCAAGGAACCGATTTTTATCGAAAAAAAGCTCGACGGAGAAAACAGCTCAGCTTAACCGCTCATCGGCGACGGCCTTTAGTATATCCATTGTGCCCACAATGCCAGAAAGCCGCCCCTCTCCGAGGACGAGCACGCGGTGAATTCGATGAGTCCGCATCAGCTCAGCCACTTCGGCAACCGTGGCTTCGGCAACCGTCGATATTACAGCGGTAGACATAATATCGCGCACCTTTAAATACGCTATTCCATCTACTTCTAGTTGTTCAAGCAAGTCCCCCGCACCGCCTTCATCGTGCAATTGGTGGTGGTAATCCGTTTCTAAATTGGGCGTCTCCCCAAATGCCGCGCTACGAAAAACGATATCGGAAGTCGAGACGACGCCGACGAGCTCCCCTTCCCCATTGAGTACGGGAAAACCGCGCACGGGGTATTCCTTGAAGAGCTGCATCAGTTTGTCTAGTTCCATATCATCGCGAGCACACACCACGTCCTTGACCATGATATCACGAGCGAGTAGGGCCATAAGTTCACTCCTCTTCTTCGGGAAACAGGTGACCACGCGCCGTACGTCCCAGTGCGCGGATATCTTCTAAGCGCTCCAGCACCCCTCTATCCTGTTGCCAGGAATTCACCGCCGTCTTTCCAGGTTCATAACGCACCACTAGATTGCCTTCCTCCTCGTTGCACTCGACTTCAACGACGACGTCCGCCTGCGATTCTCGTACGGAATGCACCAGGCGAATAAAGAAACTATCCGCATGTCGCGACTGGGCAAAAATCACTCCCTCGTTAGCGGTGGCCCCCTCTTTCCCTGCCGCAAAGACAATCGCTTCTTCAAAGCGCTTGTTGGGTATCTCCGGCAGCGGCGGCTTATCGCTGCGGTCGCGATAGATATCCTCCATCGCTTTGCGTCGCTCTTCTACCCCCTCGCGATATAGTTCTATGTGATGCGCAATTTGCTCGGCGAGTTTGTTCCGAATCATCTGTATTGCCGTATCCATACCAGCGCGATTTTTCACTGACCGTTTGAGATCGGCCGGCTCCAGCGGTCGCACCATCTCAAAGCGAGTGCCCGCATAGAGCGTCCCACCCACGCGGACCTGTAACGCACCGGTAGCACCTTCCTCTTCATCTTCGGCGATATGTTCTCGTCGCTCCTCTACGTCCCAAACATAGCGCTGTGTGTCCGCCACTCCGCGCTCCAATAGACTCTGCTCTTTGACGGCCTTCAGATACTCGTCGAGCAGGCGTTTTTCCAACGGTTTCGAGGGCGGGCGTTTCTCGTCTTTCATCAATGCATCCCAATAGAGGCTCTGCTGACGGCGCTCCTGCATTTGCACTAGGTGTTCCTGTAGCGCCTTCGTTTTCTCGCTGAGTTGTATCTTGGCGTCCTGCAACTCCACATCTACTTGCTGTAAGCGCTGTGCCTCGCGTGCCCCCATGCTAAAGAGTATACGCGTCGTGCCGCCTTCTTTGTTGCCGATATCACCGCGTACTAACAGACGTCCTCCGCACGCGACCATACCTCCCACCAAATCGCCGTCGATCCAGATATCGTCACCGGCATCCAGAGCCGCATTAAAAGCATTTTTCTGCACAAAAACATCAACCGCACGCACGTTACGCAAGAGCACCTCGCGAGCAATAAACACCCCTTCGACCTCCACCTTCTCTCCGTCCAATTCGCGCAGCACCTGTTCCTGCTGATCGGGATCGAGACTTTCCAACTCACCCGTCAAATAAGCTTCGGGAACTCCATTGCCCGCGACCGGACCACGCACACATAGATTGCCCGCCAGCACACGCGTGCCGCTCTCTATCGCCGCAGGTTTTTCCAGCGTACCAATCAGCACATCCCCATGCGTCAATAAAGCCGCACCGCCGCCTACTCCACCGCGCACCCATGCGTTAAAATCGCCAATACCAGCAGCCGGTAAATCGCCCGTTGTTGCATTGACCCGATCCACTTCTAGCTCCTGCACTACGCGCACCGTGCCATCCAGCACTTCGCGGTAGACCCCATCTATTTCGGCGAGTAAACGATGGCCATCGACCCGCGTATTGGTGCCCACAATATCTGCCAACGCCACATCGCGTGCCGGGTCACCAGCGGCAATTGCTTCACCGCGCACGGTTTGCCCGGCCATGCCGCGCTCGGGTGGCTGATAGCGCACTAATACCTCGTCCGTCTTCACCTGGCGCATCTGGCGAGACACGCGCTTCTGCTCTTCCCATCCCAGCGTTTTTAGCGGCAACCCGCTGGGGTTCAGCGCATATTCAAAACAGCCGTCGATGCCAGCACCGGCGGCATTTCCACTGGCGACGCGGCGCGAAACCATGTCTCCTCCAGCCGACGACACCATCTCGACAAAATCGTGCACAGCCGCATTGACCTCCGCATCGTCGATGCCAAAAACTACGCCCTGATTAGCCAATTCTTCCACTATCTGTTTACGCAGCAAATCGGAAAAGAGCTGGTAGCGATCTGGGTCATCGAGAAACTGCGTTAGCAGCTGTGCGTTGGTCGATTTGATACCAACCCCAGCCGCCAACCCCTTCTCATAAATCGCCGCGCGCACTACACAGGGCAGTGGTTTGCCGTGCCACTCTAGATGATTTGTGTGTTTTTGAGATCCAGTCATAATAACCTATCCAGCCCACGCCAAAGTAATCACCAACACCAACCAAACAACCTCCAGAAAATGCCAATATGCCGCACAAGACTGCACAAAGGGCAAACTATCTCTATGCAAACGTTGCTGGTGTGCCCTCCACACGAGTATACTCAGCGGCACCATGCCACCGAGCACGTGCAGCACATGTAAGAGCACTAAAGCAAAGGTCATCCCATAGATACCAGCACGGCCATCCTGCACATAGACCTGATGCACGCGCAACAGCTCGACCAGGGCCGGGGCCTGTATCAGAATAAAGAGCAGCGCCAGCACCCAGGTCCGCTTCAACCAGCGATACAAGAGAGGCATCAGCCCCTGCCTGGCCGCAGACAGCGATTGCTGCACCCCCCAGGCCGTCGCCGCCAGCACGGCCGTCGATAGCCATAGGGCTGGCGGTAAATTCAGCGGATCCATACCCGCCGATGCCGAGCTCGTCAGTCTATAGAGCAGAAAACAGACGATGCCAACGGCAAAGAACATGCCCAAAGAAACGAGAAATACCACCATGCCCAGCCCGCGGTTGCCCCCCGAATCAGGCCCGCGCCAAGAAGCTAAAACCTTGTCTTTTGCAGGGTCTTTTACAGGGTCTTTTACAGTATCTTTTGCAGGTGTATCCATATCCATTCTATCCCCAGCGATATTCGGGCGGGTCAAAAACAAAACCGTGAAAAAACTTGCGCTTGTCGGCGGGCAAAGACTGCAAAAAAGAACGACCGTAGCGCCATTGCTCAACACAAGCGAGCATCCACGGATGCTCGTAACCGTAATAGAGCATCTCCCGCCGGCCCTCTATACGCGTCCACGGTCCCGGCGTGTGCCAGACGGCATTGTGAAATAAAAAAGCCGTCCCCGGCCCACCGCATACCTGCACCGCCCCAGCAAAGAGCTCCGGCCTTTGTAGGTCGGTCGATTCCGGTTGGCACAACGCCTTATGACTGCCCGGCACTAAGGTCAGATTGCCCTGACCTTCTTCGCTCATATCGCTCAGATAATACCCCACCTTGAACTGCAGCAGTGGAAGCGGCCATCCGAGGTCGCGAAACCCCTCTTGAATGCCGTCGATATGCCACCCCAAGCCGTGATAATCGCCCTTCTCCACTTCTAAAAAGGCATCCGTTGAGTGTAGATGCGGCATCTCGTTAAACAAACCGTGCACATAGGCCATGATGGGGTCGTAATCGAGCAAATCCAAAAAGAGCGGATCGTCGTCGAGTAAATGAAAAATGCGCGCATTAGCCCCTTGCAAACGCTCGGCGAAGGCCGGCTCGTGCTCGCGTTGGTAGCGAGGGCTGCGGCGACGCGCCACGGCTTTTTTTAATGCGACACTCAGCGCTTCGACATGGCTAGGTGATAAAAAATTTTCCAACACCAAATAGCCGTTATTGTCGAAAAAAAAACGCTCTGCAGCAGTGGGATGCTGTCGCTCTTTTGTCATGCAGACACCACTCTCTCGTCCGAGGATAATGCGTTCAAATCTACTACATTCGACCCGTCTTAGCCAAGCCCTATTAGCCATGAGAAACTGCATCCACTTTCGCGTTGTACTGGGTAGTTTATGGATTGTATACAAAAAGAGGATAGATGCCTGACGATGAGCACAAATAAAAGCGGCCATAAGGGCCGAGCTGTAAACACCTCGAGCAAAGCCGAATGGCTAACGCATATCCGCTCTTTAGGCTTAAACTCCGTCGGAGAATACGAGCGCTGGTGTCGCCGTCACAACTTTACCTTCAATCGCAGAAAAACCTGGCGACAAGAGCGCGAGGAACGCCACGTGGTCGATATAGAACGCCGCGACAAAGAGGCCAACGCCCATATCCGTGCACTCGGACTAGAAACCACCGACTCCTATCTCGCCTGGTGCCAGCAAAACGGTTTTCGCCAAGAGCTGAATAAAAAACCTCGCCAGCGCCAGAAGGAACTAGCGCTTTTCCAGCAGCAGCAAGCTCCAGCCCTCCGGTCGACCTTCGCCGTGACCATGCAACATGTCCGCGCACTCGGGTTGGAGAGCACGGACGATTATCGCGCCTGGGGCCGGCAGAATAATCTGGGCGACGCCCTCGACAAAACACCTGCCCAACTCGACAAAGACCGCGCCATCAACACCCTCACAATGGCCAAACGGCAAATGCGAAAAACGCGCGATCTAATTGCAGCGATGCACGCCGGTCGCCTAAGTAGAGGACGAGGCCAAGACCGCGCTATTGCGCAAGATCCACGCCGGTTTTTCCGCGTTAGATAGCAGCGACCGCGATGTGCTGCTCGACTTGCTCTTACACCTCGAAAGCCATACGGATCTGCTCAGCATTGCGCCGGGCACGAGCCGCTGGGGGCGGCGAGTGGGCAACACGCTCGTCGAGGGACTCGTCGCTTTCGCACATCACTGTGCGCATTGGCTCGAGCCCGTGCGCGTTTGGCGACCCGCGCGCCCAGTTTAGCCAACTCGCCCGCTACTTATTCGCCCGCTATACAGTGCCCGCCTTTATGGATGTGGTCTGGTTTCGCGGCGACGATGAAGCCCCGCGCCAACAGGGCTGGTTTATCCACCTCGGCAACGGCCAGAACATCCGCCGCGCCGACCTGCCGTTGACGCTGTCCAAAAAACAGGCGCATCACTTCCTTTCAGCCCCCAAGCACTACACGGCAGAAGAAGCCCTGCGCCGCGCTCAGGCACTCGGCCACGGCGGTAGCGAATTACTGGCCGACGCCCTTATTAGCACGTGTCTGGGCCGCAGTTTTGCAGACGAGGAGTTCTGGAACACGATCGTGCTGTTCTTTATCCGCCTCAATGACCTCGACATAGAACGCGTCGGCCCAATCGCCAACTATATATACCACCACAAGTTCTTGCGCGACGGCGATGAGGCTCCGCGATCGCGTTACAATATAAATGACACACGGTGCTATTTATTCTATGAATTGAAAATGAGCGTAAACGAAGTGGTCCCCTTCTTTGCCGTCAAAAACATGCAAAAAGCTCTGGCATTTTACATCGACGGCCTCGGCTTCGAGTTAGACAATAAATGGGAACAGGATGGCATTATTCGCTGGTGTTATCTGAAGCTAAACGGCGTGGGATTGATGTTGCAACAATACAGAACGGAAGGCCACGACTCGCGGCAGTTCGGCGACAACAAGGGCGAAGGCGTTTCTCTATGCTTCTTTTGCGACGATGCCGTCGCGGTATATCACACCATAATAGCGCGCGGCGTAGATGCCTCCGAACCACAGGTCGGCAACGGGCTGTGGACGACGGGCATGAGCGATCCCGACGGCTACGCGCTGTCTTTTCAAAGCCCGACGGATCAAGCCGAAGAAACCGTGCTGTCCGATATAGAGTAGGTGTAAGATAGTCTCGAAAACCGAGTTTGATCTCTTGAAAATAAAACTCAGATTATCCCCATGGGGGATTCCCGCGGTTATGCCAGCGTGATAAAGATTTTCGGAGGGTGAAAAAGTTGATCCACTTGCATTAAAAAACTTATGGATACCCTCTCGGTTTTTTACAGATCCAGAGGGCTTCGCACAGCCAATCCTTCTCGATTGCGTACATATGTATAAATCATTAGCACTCCCAGTATAAAGGGGCAAATTCTGAGCCTGTTTGATGTTGTTCGCGGGGTAGACTGGGATATCCTAGCGGGCAGGCGGTATAATCAGTAGTTATGTGAGAATGGCGTGAAGATGAGTCTGTTTGGGACCATGACAAGGAGGATTGGAAGTTCTGGAGGGCGGCAAAATGAGTGCTCGCCGGGGTGCGGGGTAAAATGTATTATAGATAATAGAAGTGCCAGCAAACTTTGAAGCACCACAGGAGATCGTGTGAACGAGAAGCCCCGGATCTACCTTGAGACATCGATTGTGAGTTACTTGGTCTCGAGGCCGAGTACTAACGTCCGAGTAAATGCAAACCAACTCACAACGACGGAGTGGTGGGAGCAGCGCCGGTCATCGTTCGACCTTTTTGTATCAGAGTTTGTACGTGCTGAGGCGTCGCTCGGGGACCCCGAGGCTGCCCGGCGTCGGATTGAAGTCATCCAGGAGTTGCCTGAACTAGCAGCGACAGAGGAGACACTGGAATTAGGCAGTGCTCTCTTGAGCGACGGTCCGATCCCAGCCTCCGCTGAGATTGATGCCTACCATATCGCCATCTCGGCAGTCAACGGCATGGACTACCCGCTGACCTGGAACTGCACACACATCGCCAACGCAACGATGCGTTCTCAGATTGAACTGGTGTGTCGAGATCGAGATTATGAGCCGCCCACGATTTGCACACCGCAAGAATTGATGGAGGATTGGCGATGACAAAAGATCCAATTGTCGAGGAGACCCGAAGACTACGTGAAGAGTACGCCGCCCAGTTTGGCCATGATCGGGAGGCGA
The DNA here is from genome assembly GCA_047616505.1 of Planctomycetota bacterium. Classification (GTDB taxonomy): domain Bacteria; phylum Latescibacterota; class UBA2968; order UBA8231; family UBA8231. The sequence goes on along the minus strand of JBLHGI010000123.1, from coordinate 7,310 downwards.
TATTCAAAGATATCCTCCGACGCCAATCTGAGAGTGGGAGGAAACTAGTAACATTCCCTCCCCGAAAACCCAAGAGCAAGCCGGAGACAGCGTAGAAGTCCTGTGGTCAATGAAATGATAACTCTCCCCATGAGAGACTGTGCTGCGGCCTGACCCTCATGAGCAATTTGAGGAGTTGCGGATCCGGCTGGGATCTGCGTAACACATAACATCACATGCATCTGACGACCTTGACGCAAGTTCACGGTCAATAGGTTACTCCCTGGGCTGAATCGGCGGCTCTGAGGTGGTCGGTGGCTCTGCCCGCAGATGATGTGTGCGTTATGTCCTTGCAGATAACGCATAAAGGTTAAAGAAAGTCATATCAATGGCTGAAAACAGTATGTAAACACTACGGATCATATGATGTTGAAGGATGTAGATCTCCATCAAATAACTTGGCTTTTATTGATATTTCTTACACTTGTAACGCTTTTTATGGCTTATTTAACTTCTCGCAAGCGCAAGAGTTTAGCTAGCTCGCCGGGCTGGATCGGCTGAGTTAATACAAAACGGTGAGTCCGCCCGCAGCTGATTCCTGCCTTCGGAATGGTAATATATAGCAAAGACAGACGGTTGGCAGAGCAACCCTAACGAAAAGGAGGAAGGGATGCATGAAGCATTGAAGAGAAATGTGTTTCTTGTCAAAGAACATGTTGGAATGTTCAAGTCAGCAAACAACTACGATATTCACGACCCTCAAACAGGCAACATTATTATGGAGTGCCGTGAAGAGCGTTTGGGAATGATAACAAAGCTCTTGAGATTCACCGACTACAAACGAATGACTCCTTTTGATATCCAGATAAGAACCCCCGATGGCAATCAAATTGTTCGCATTACCAGAGGCATTTCCTTGTTCTTGTCAAACGTCACAGTCCTTGATGAGCAAGATCAGATCATAGGAGGATTCAAGCAAAAGCTCTTTTCGATAGGAGGATCGTTCAGCGTTCTTGATGCCAACGACAATCCCATTTGTCTACTGAAGGGCAAATGGTCGGGTTGGGACTTCAGGTTTATGGCTGGCGAAACCGAGCTCGCGCATGTCACAAAGAAGTGGGCAGGTATCGGCAAGGAATTGTTCACAAGCGCTGATAACTACGTGCTGGAAATATCTGAATCTGTCCCTACAGACAATGCGGGACGTCAGCTGATTCTTGCCGCTGTTATGTGCATAGATATGGTTCTTAAGGAGTAAGAAGGGCAATCCCGAACCAACGGATGCACTGGCACAAAAATGGCGCAGCTATTTTTGTGCCAGTGCATCCTGAACGTTATCGACATCTATCACATAATTTGTATTTTTATACAACCAAACATTTAAGTAAATTAATTACAAAAAAGAAAAAATATGAGTGCAGAAAAAATCCTACAATCAAAGTACAACACAAAAAGAAAAGCCTCTAATTTTGAGAAAACTCAAAAAATTGATTATTTAAACCAACACATGATCAATTTTGTTTCCAATCAAGAGTTGATGTTTGTCGCAACATCTGACAAAAATGGCAATTGTGATAATTCGATACGTGCTGGAAAAAAAGGCTTTATTAAAGTTATTAATTCAAAAAAAATAATGTATCCAGAGTATCGTGGTAATGGAATTTTTGCAAGTCTTGGTAATATTGAAGAAAATCCTCATATCGGTCTTTTGCTGATAGATTTTTACGAGTCTACCATAGGGTTACATATTAATGGTAAGGCAAAAATAATTAATTCGGCTAATAAATCGGTCGATCCATTAGCCGAACGCTGGGTTGAAATTGATATCGAAGAGGCATATATACATTGCTCAAAGCACATTCCGTTATTAAAAAAAATGGATAAAACGATTTATTGGAATACAGATAATTCTAAGCATAAAGGCGGAAATCACTTTGACATATGAACTGCAATTTAATTTATAGCAATGCTTGCGGGTGAACTTGGTGTTATACGAGATGAGGGTTGAGTGACGCCCAGGCATGCATAGGCGCGGGAAGCAGGGCCCAACGGGTCGTCGGGAAGCGAGGTGATGATGGGGAAAGGTCCATTGTGGATCTGGAGCACCGCGCTGGCGCCATGGACCAGATAGTCATGACGAGATGCCTATCTTGGTCTCCTTCGCCTGTCTAGCCTGACAACTACCTACAGAGGAGACATTCACAATGACGCAACGTCAGACTGATTCAATGGCAGACACGGACGGTCATGACTGGATCACGTTTCATCGCCTGCGGTTTCCCGATCCGGTCTCGTCCAACGATCGAGTCTTTCCTGTGGTCGACGGGCCCGATTGCTGGATGTTCGGACCACATTACGACGTCGGCCCGGATGGGATGCTCACCGGCGTCAGCGACATCTGGGGCGGTGTGGGCCTCTGGCACAGTCGTGATGCGGCAGAGGCGATGGTTGCCGCGCCGGGTGATGCCATGCCCTGGCTCGAAGAGACCGTGACCGCCTGGCATTGTCTCAGCATCCCGATCTCCCATCGCGGCGAGGTCAACTGGCGCGGGCATGTCCAGAGTGGCAATGCCGTCCGACCTGCACCCGTCGACCCGGGTGGTCCGCTGATCGTCCTCACCTCGGCGGGTTTCACATCACGCGATGCTGCAAGGCTTCCGACCATCAAGCGATTCGTGGCGGGTGTTGTCGAGGTCCTCGATACCTATGGAACCCACGCGGCAAACCTGCGTCACGCCGCTTTTCGTGCGGGTTTCGGTGGGCGTGACGGCTTCACGCTGTCGCTCTGGCACTCTGACGAAGGGATGCGGCAGGCAGCTTATCATCCCGGCGCGCACCGCACCTATGTAGACGAAGACAAGGCGGGGCTCCTCTCCGACCGCACTTCGTTCACACGGCTTCGCGCTATTGATAGCTGGGGCAACTGGGATGGAGAGGTTTCGTGGAGGCAGGCGTGAAGCTGAGCGGTCCTGATCTCTGACACTGGCTACCTGGCTGTAACCACTGGGGCCCCTGGATTGTGTGTGTCCGTCGCGTGCGGCTCGGGAGCGCGTATCTCCTGGTAAGGGGTGCTCCCAAAGGTCTACAAGGCAGGCTCTGAATCCTCATAGCGTAGTCTGCGAGGAGGTCTCTGGTTCGGTAGCTGAGCTGCGTATAACATGGGATGGGCCAGACCGATTGACGATGGGGCTACGTAAACGGTACGCTTCGCTGCATCAGGGGTTCAGGCCTTCAGCAGTGGTTCCGCGCAGGTCATCCCTGCGTTAGGCCAAAGCGAAGAGTAATTCCCATTCCCAGTATTCAGAAGTGACAGGAGAAATCAGTGATCAAGACCCGCGTCCATGACGAGTTCGGGAAATTGCGCGCAGCCATCGTCCATGATGGAAGCAATGCAATCGATTGGTCGATGGATGACATCCGACGGCTTGTCTCCCCCGACGATCTTGCCCAGCACCCGGAGGCGGGACCGTCGTCGAAGAAGCAATTGGTCGAGCAGCACGGCCGCTTCCGAAAACTTCTCACCGACCACGGTGTCAGCCTACTCTCGCCGGAAACGCACAAGGACGCGTTGTTCCAAGTGTTCGCGCGAGATCCGTGTTTCGCCATCGGCGAGACGTTGTTCGTCGGCGGACTCCGCGACCCGTGGCGGCATCCGGAGACGACTGGGCTGCGGGACATCCGTACTCAATTCGAGCGAGTGATCGACCTGTCTGGGGAGGGAGCGACCATCGAGGGCGGGGATATCATGGTGCTCGACTCGGGGCGCCGCGCTTTGGTGGGGATGAACAAGCATACAAATGAGGACGGGGTTAGAAATCTCTCAGATGCCTTGTGCGGTTCAGGTATCGAGGTGGTTCGGGTGCCGCACGAGGCGCTGCACCTTGACTGCTGTCTGGCTCCGCTCCCCACAGGGGAGGCGCTGTATGCTCCGGGCAAGCTGCCGGAATCCTCGATGGCTGCGATCTCCAAACACTTCGGCGGGCTCATCGCGTTGGACAGAGAGGAGGCTGCCGTGCGACTGGCAGCCAACGTCTTCTGGCTCGATGAACGCTGTGTTGTCTCGGGCGTCGAGACGAAGAAGACGAACACCTTGCTCCGCGAGATGGGGTACGAAGTGATCGAACTCGATTTCTCGGATCTGGTCAGCAACTGGGGCAGTTTTCGCTGTAGCGTGTGCCCGATCGAACGGGAGTAGCTCGACAATCGCTGAGGCAGTAGGCACTGAGATTCTGAGGACTGCCTAACATAAGATGGAACCGACGACACTTACTGGTGATCGTGGCTGAAACAGGTGATTCGCTGGGTTGAGTCAGTTGATCAATGCCGACAGTGAGTCTGGTCACAGCTCAACCCTGCGTTAGATCAAATCAGCAGTGATCTGGCATATCTGGAACGTTTAGGTCAACGACTTCTATAAGAAATTCAAAGACTCCGTAACGCTGGCATACTCACCATAAACGACGTTAGCGGGAGTCTACGAGTTATAAGAATAGACTTTCTATAACGGCAGGTTGGCATCCGACCTGGCACGTCTGTTGGATCTAATTTTAGAGCGTGTAAATAAAAACCCCCTTGCCTCGCCCAACTCAATCCACTTAAGTTTGCGCTACCCCCCCCAACCGGAGCACACCTAATGGAAAACGTCCGCATAACCGATATCAAACTGATGGCCCTGTCCCCCTATCAAGACGATGTCGGCCTGTGGAACCTAATCCGCGTCGAGAGCGACCAGGGCGTCTGGGGCTTGGGCGAGGCCTATTGGGGGCCGGGCTTCCGCCCCGTTATCGACGCGCTGCTCAAACCGCTCTTCGTCGGTGAAAATCCCTTTGATATCGACCGTCTCTTCACCCGCGCTACCATGCAAATGGCCGGGGCCCACACGCAAAATGGTTTAGTCATGAGCGCACTCAGCGGTATCGAAATCGCGCTCTGGGACTTGGCCGGCAAGCTCAGCGGCCTACCCGCCTACCGCCTGCTCGGTGGCCGCTTCCGCGAGCGCGTGCGCCTCTACCGCACCGGCCTGCCACCCCATTTAGAACAGTATTCCGCCTGTGAGGAATACGCCGCACAGACACGCGAAGAAGGCTGGACCGCGATCAAGACCCTCGATGTCGACTCGATGTACCAGCGCTACGACCCCCAATTTTGCGAGCCGGGTCACGAGCCACTCGCGCGCACGCTGTCGGTGGGCGATCTCCGACGCAGCGAAAAAATAATGGCCAATTTGCGCCGCGCCTTTGGTGACGAGTTCGATATCGCCGTCCACTGCCACTGGGCGCTCGATTTGCGCGACGCCCTCGCCTTGGCCGAAGTAATAGCCCCCTATCGCCCCCTGTGGTTAGAAGACCCCTTACCCGTGGCCTTTTCTCCGGCCTGGGTCGAGTTAAAAAAGCGCTCGCCCGTGCCCATCTGCACAGGGGAAAACCTCTACAACCGCCACGAATTCCGCCCCTTTATCGAAGAAGGCGGCACGGATATCGCCCATATCGACGTGCCCAAATCAGGGGGCCTATTAGAAGCCAAACGCATCGCCGATTTGGCCGACCTGCACTATATGAAGACCTCTATGCACTGCGCCTCGAGCATCGTTGGCCTCACCGCTTCGGCGCACGCGGCTGCCAGCATACGCAGCTTTGGCCTCTTAGAGCGAGCCGGCGGCGACTTTGACTGGTATGAGAAGCTCGTCGAAAGCGAGACGCCCCTCATACAAGACGGCTACCTGGTCTTGCCACAGGGACCAGGACTTGGCCTGCGCCTCAACCCCGATATAGTGCGCGCGCATCTCGCGCCAGGGGAACAATACTGGGGCGACTGATACGTCTCTTTACGCAAAAAAGGTCCAACTTCCCGCAGGAGGTCGGACCTTTTTTTGATAGTAATTATATTAGCCGCGAATTTTTAGCCTTCAGCGCGCCAAGTGCCATCGTATCCCGTATACCCATCGGTATACGTTTTGAGATGATCCGGCAAACGCTCGATAAGTGCCGTCGCCGTCGCGGGCAATGGCCACGGTGCATCGATCTGCATTTTCTTGGGCCGAAAACCCATACCACAAGAATAGCGCCGTGCGTGCGTCGCCATATTGGCATGATAGGTCAATGCGGCAAAACAGATCAAATCACCTGGATCGGCCACGACACCAATACAGCCGGGCACTTCCATGCTACTCCACTTTGCATCATCTGCCGCGCCGATGGGCCGAAAACTGCTGCGATCCGGCGTAAATTCAAAACCATCCGGACCCGTCCAATCGGGTTTATTCGACTTTTCGATCACGGCGATACCGCTGCACTGCGGGTCGCTGCCATTGAGATAAAACCACGAACCGCTCGGCATCGAAAAGCGATTGAGCACATCGTTGGCAATCTGTGGTTTCTCGACATGCCCGCGATGATCCGTATGCCATGTGCCCATGCCCTCACCCGGCGTGCGCAAAATGGCAGCCGAGCGATGCAGGCACACCTCATCCGTGCCGTGCACCGCCCGCACGTAATTCATATAGGGTTCGTGCTCAACCAGCCGCCAGAGTGCGCTACTCTCCTCCGCCAACATCATGTGGTAGCGATTGGCCGCGGGGGCCAAATCGCGCTGCGGATCGAGCACTGCATCGATTTCGCCCTTAAGCTCCTCAACCCAGTCGGCATCGATCATCTTGCGGATGACACAATAACCGTATTCATCGAGGCACTCAAGCGCGCGATCGATATCCCCACGCTCGCAATAGACATTATAGTCTGGCTGGTAGTCGCTCATACCCCCGTCCTTCTATTCGCTGCGCTCAGTGATCTCTAACAGGTGATAACCAAACTGCGTCTTCACCGGCCCGTGCACCACATTCAGGTCGCCGCTAAATACGACATCATCAAATTCCTTGACCATCTGCCCCGGACCAAACGAGCCGAGACCGCCGCCCTGACGCCCCGAGGGACAGGACGAATTTTCGCGGGCCACTTCGGCAAAATCAGCGCCGCCTTCAATCTGTACTTTCAATTCTGCGCACTTCTCTTCGCTGTCGACCAGAATATGTCGCGCACTCGCACTAGCCATATTGAATTCTCTCTTCCTTTTGTTGGTAATACACGAATTGCGATTCTACTAAATTATGCGATCCTCGTTTTTTCACCACCCCATATTCAACGCGCCGCCTCACAAATAAAAATCTGGTTATTTGATTCGGGGCCAAAAGGCGTCCTGTCCCAATCACCAAATTCCTCCAATACCCTCATGCCACTTTTCCGATCGATATAAGAGCTAAAAGGATAGCGCTTGTCCGGGTCGCGCGCGAGAATGGAGATTGCGGGAATATATAGCGACAACACAAAGATACCACC
>JBLHGI010000122.1:0-15745 GCA_047616505.1 Planctomycetota bacterium | reverse complement strand
ACGATTGAACCGCTCTATGGCTCTTATCGCCTAGTGCAGATAGCCGCCAGTGAAGACACGCGCTTAGCAGCCCGGCACTGGATCGAAAAAAACCTGCCGGCGGGCACAACCCTGTGCAATTTCGGCGGCTGGTATGGCGATGTCCCCTTGCGCACCTATGAACAAATCTGGTGGCAACTATGGAACTACGAAAATGCCTATGCACAACAAAAAAATGGGGCAAACGACCCGACAAGTATCCCCCGCCCCCTCTCCGACCAGCTGGGATTTTTGGCAGAGACGCGCCCCCATAGCCCTTATTACAGCTATATCATCGACAGCGGCAACCACCCCGACGAGCGCGGTTCTACGCGGGCCATGGGCGACCACGACTGCGATTGTGTCGTGCTCCACCGCCACCCGCTCTCCTACTCTACAATAGATAGCACCTTTTACACAGAACTAAAAAAACGCGGCACGCTACTGGCGAGTTTTGTCCCCGCCGGTCTCGCCGCATCTGATCCAGCCTACGACCCCATCGATGCCTACTACGTACCCATCGGCCATTTTGGTGCGCTAAAAACACCCGGTCCCGAGATCGAAATCTGGCGCGTCAAAGAGAGGACGAGCAATTCCCCCCCTAGCTCTGCTCGCGCCTTACTAGCCCAAGCCTATGCCATAGGTTCCTCCGTGCGCCTGGTGCAAAGTCGCCCCGGCGAAGCCTATAGTATGAGCACTCGCGCCTTATCATTAGACGCCAATAACAGCGAAGCCCTCTTAACGCGAGCCCTGCTCTACAAAGAAAAAGGCGACGGTAAAGAAGCGCTGCGCCTGCTCAAAGCCGCCTTAAAACAAGATCCACAGCACGCGACGGTTCTGTATAACTTGGGCGTTTTAGCGGCGCAAACAGCCGAACTCAAAACGGCAGCCCATGCCTTTACACGCTTTATTGCACTGCGCCCCGATTACGCGCGCGCCTATTATGAACTCGGCGTCATCTATTATCGCCAACGCCAATACCAACAGGCACTCACGATCTCCAAAGAAGGCATGGCATTGGATGGAGATGATCCCGGTTTCTATTATAATATGGCATTGGCCTATGTCGGCCTCGACCGCAGCGAACAGGCGATCACCGTATTAGAGCAACGCTTAACCCGTGCGCCGCGGGACGCCAACGCCCATTTTCTGCTCGGTAATACCCATGCCGCTCTCAGTCATCGCCATCCCGTTCTCAGTCACCGCACTACCGCGCGCGCGCACTACGAAAAAATGCTCGACCTCGATCCCGCACATCCGCGCGCAACAGGTATCCGCCGCCTCCTACAGAGCTTTTAATAAAAAACTCCCCTTCCAACAGAATAGCGCGTCTAAATAGATAGTGACCGCTGCCCTATTTATATTTGCGCAGAGTCACCCGATGGCTTTTTTTATATCTCTCCTGCTAACAAGTTTATAAATTACATTGAAACAACTACTTGCCTACATATTCCTCATCCTTCAAACCCTGCCCATAGCCGCTCAGGAAGAAGAAGAGGAAGTCCTTCCCGGATACGAAGTGCTCTCCGATCGCGTGCTCATCGAGACACCAGACCACTGGCGCGTCTGGGATGCGCCGACGGGAGCGCGCATTATTCGCGAAGACGGCACCGTCATCCCGCGCCTCTTGCGCAGCCGCATTAACGCCGTCTATAGCGCCGAAGACGACTCCGTCGTGGCCAGTTCCAGCGCCAACAGCAATCCCCAAGATGCCGCCTTAGCCATAGACGGCGACGAGACGACCTTTTGGGAGCCCGATCCGCTCGACGATATCAGTAAATGGACCTTTGAAATAAACCTCGAGCGCACGCTCATTGCCGAGCGCATCGTCGTGCGTTTTGCCGACGAGGGCGAGGGCGATCCCTTCCGACAATTCCGCGTACTCATTTCCGATGGCCTCGCCGCTTCGGGCCGTGGCGGCGAGGTTTTTTCGCGCATTGGCCTAGTGCGCAATCTCTCTGGCGGGCGCGAGTTCAGCTTCGATTTAACGCCGCAGCGCAAAGTGGCCGAAGGCATCGAAGGCGCTATTGTACAGAAAATTCGCATCGACGTACTGGCGACCGAAGGTGAACGCGCCGAGGAAATCGACCGGTTCGCCTATAGTGACCTAGGCGATGACGACCGCGGCGAAATCGACTATTTCCTCCAGACTTCTAGCGGCCGCTTAATCGCCGTCAGCGAGAATACCTACGCCGATTTGCCCGCCGAAGAACAGGGTCCCGTGCGCTATTATCGCCGCGAGCGACCGCGCTTGAGCGAGGTCGAAGTCTTCGCCCTCGGCGAAAATATCGTCGCCATCACCCAAGCCGAACGCGAGCGCGAAGCACTGTCTTTAGGCCAATACGATTTCCTGCTCTTCCGCACCTTTACGGACGGGCTCTTTGCCACCAACAAAGACATGCAGTTCTACGATGCGGTGCAGGATGAAAACCAAGTCGAGATCGACCTAGGCGCCAAGTACTGGCTCGACCGCGTCAAATTATTGAGCCCCGACCGCCCCCCTTTCGCCTACCAAGTGCGCATCTCCAACGGCTCGGTCGACGCCAACGGCAATTTCGTCTGGACCACTTTTGACGAGCGCCGCAACTTGGAGCGCTTCTTACATGTAGAAGAAAAATTCCCGCGCCAGGAAGTGCGCTATATCGAATTCCGCCAACTCGAATTTAGCGGCTCGCGTTTTGAAAAAGGCCGCCTGAGTGAGATACAGGCCTACGGCGAGGGCTATGTCTCCGAAATCACCATGGAGTCCCCCTTTATAGAGCTAGATCGCCCACGCCTCTTTGACCGCGTCACCTGGGACGGCGAAGCACCGCCCAACACGCGTATTGAAGTGCGCACGCGCACCGGCGAAGAAGTCACGTTGGAGCCGCACTATTTTACCCAGAACGGCCGCGAAATTTCCGAAGACCTCTGGCGTCGCCTGCCCGATACGGAACAAACGCCCAGGCCCGCGCCCATCTTCGAAGAAATCACGGGCCCCGATTGGAGCAATTGGAGCCCGGCCTATACCCAATCGGGCGAGGCCTTCAAGTCGCCGGCCCCGCGCCCACTGGCCAAAGTGCAGGTGCGCCTTATCTCGCGCGAGCCTCTCCAGCGCGCCTGGTTGCGCTCGTTGCGTCTGCACTTCGTGCCGCCATTAGTAGATACTGCCTTTGGTGAGATCTTTCCCGTCGGCGGCGTCGAACCCGGCATAGATGAACAGTTTACGCTCTATTTGCGCCCCGTTTTTGGTCCCGATAATCCCGGTTTCGACGAAGTCGTGCTGCGCTCGACCTCGTCGGCCCCGCTCGAACTAAGCGAAGTACTAGTCGGCGGTGACGATGCCCTGCGCTTTGGCTCCGGCACCCGCCTATGGCCCGGTGGCGATATCCAAATCGAGGACGGAGAAGAAGGCGCCGTTATCGTGCGTTTTCCACAGCCCGTAACGCGCGGCAACCAAATCTATGCCTTCCGCTTCAAGACCAGGGTCTTCCTGCAAAGCACGGTATTTAGCGCCCAACTGCAGAGCGCCAGCCGCCCCGGCCTCTCGCAGGAAGTCGTCGGTGGCGATGCCACCAACGTCGTGGCAACCCAGAGCCTATCCGTAGTTTCGCGCTTAGAAAACAACTCGCTCTTAGAGAACGTGGATATCGCACCCAACGTCATAACGCCCAACGGCGACGGCATCAACGACCAAGTGGATATCCGCATCGCCATCTTCCACCTCGAGCGCGCCAAAACACTCAGCGTCGAAGTATTTAGCCTCAGCGGTCAGCGCGTGCGCGACCTGAGCGTGCGGCGTTCCTTTCCCAGCGGCGAGCATCTATTTGCCTGGGACGGCCGTGACGACAACGGCCAAGTCCTATCACCCGGCATCTACGTCCTGCGCGTACACTTCAACACGGACAGCGGCGCCAGCGGCACCTCCGCAGCGCACCTCGTCCACTTGGTGTATTAGAGTATTATGAGACGAATAGACGCCATTTTATGGCTCATACTCCTCCCCATCTGCGCCCTAGCCCAAGGGCGCATCGAGGACTCGCATCACTGGGGTTTGGCCACCGTCAACCCCTATGGCAACCGCTTTGAAATGGATTATACCGCCCCCTCGGTCCACAAGTGGTACGGACAGCGCCATTTGCCAGAGACTTATATGGGGCCCTGGTACGAGTCCGACACCCGGTATGCCGTTGACAACTACGACCGCTACGTCAATAACCTCTTAGAAGGCAGCGACTCCTACGACACCTTCGGCACCTATCTAGGCCGCGGCTGGCTCGTCTACAACTGGAGCCAAGAACAGCCGTTGCCGCGCGGCAGCCGCATCGACAAAGACGGCGGTGGCAATGCCTACCGGCGTTTCTTTGGCCGCTTAGTCGTCGCCGGCGACCGACGCGAGGGCGGCAATTACCGCCTAATGGTCGGCGACGAGATCTACACATTCTTTACGCCGCTGACCTTCTACAAACCGCGCTTTAACGGCGTGCGCATGGACTATAACAACGATCGTTTGCAGGCCACACTATTGGCCTCGCGCCCCTCGGCCCCCGACGGCGAGGAACGCACAGACGTGACTCAAATGTTGGGCGGGCACGCCAAGATACAGCTGGGCGAACGCAGCTCCCTGGGCTTTACCTATATCAACGCACACAACGCGCAGACCGAACTCGAGTTCAACGAGGGCAACCCGCTGCGCGGCACGCTCGCCACCCAGCAGAACCGCACGCTCGACAAGCTGTGGGTGCGCGTGCGCGACGACTCGCCGGGGCAGGGCGATGCCCCCGCCATCCTCGCCGACTACGAGATCGTGATCGAGGACCGCGAGGGCAATACGTACCGTGGGCGTGAGGTGGACCTGCTGCCCAAGATAACAGGCGGCGGCAACGAAGGCGGCCGTTTAGTCGCGCGCGATGCCGAAAGCATCCTGTTAGAATACGACCTTTCGCGCTTTAAATACGAAGATATCACGGCAGCGGAAATTACCCGCGCGACCTTTGAGCTATCCGTAGCCAACGACTACCGCATCGAAGTCGCCTCCAACTTGCAGACCGACGGCGAGCGCTTCAATCCAGAGATCGTATTTTTGCCGGTGCGGCGTGCGACCGGCAACGTGCAGGACAATAGCAATACGGGTTTTATCGAAGTCGACTATGGCCTGCCCACGGCCAGCGAGCTTTTGGGCACCGACTGGGAACTGATCGACTGGCACGGCCTCTCGGCACGCGGCGAAGCCGTGCTCAACCGCCGTTTCTTTCTCTTTCCCAACTCCGTAGAAAAGTCGCATCACCGACACAGCATAGACGGCACCGCATCCTATCTGCAGCTCGATTGGGACCTCTATCCCTTTGCGATGTTCTTTGAGGGCTTCAATATCGAAGACGAGTATACCACGAACTATTGGCTCGTCGACAAAGAAGGGCGCATCCGCTACAAAGACCCGGTGCCACAGGTCATTGAATTTGTCGACGACGACGACGACTTTAACACCCGACCTGAATGGCAAAGACCCGACCTAGAGCGCCGCACCGGCGGTATCGTCCGCGAACAGCGTTGGAACAATGTAGCTTGGCCCGGATTCGACGAGAACGGCGATTTCATCAACGATCACAACCAGAATAGAAATTCCTTCCCCGACTACGAAGAGCCCTTCCTGCGCTTTCGCTCGGACCGGCCAGAGTTTCTCTTTGGCCTCGACATGAACCACAATGGCACCGTCGATCGCTTTGAAAACGACAACCTGCCGGACTATCCCTACAAGAGCGATCACCGCGGTTTTAACGCGCATACAAAGGCCAATATCGGACCGGGCTTTGCACTGACGCTGGGCCGTCAACATATGAAGCTAATATCCGGCGACGGCGAGACGCGCGCTTGGTATAGCCTGCTGAGTTGGAAACACCGCTTTAAAGGCGGCAGCGGCCTGCGTTTCTTCGCGCACGGAGCCTCCGTCAACGACAATATCAGCGACGACCTCTGGCTCTGGTTTCAGCCGCTCGGTTCGCCGGGGCGCATGCGCGAAGAGTTAGATCAACTGCCTTTTAAAGACGCGTGGAAGAGCACGCTGTACGCCGACTTCAACCAGCACTTGGGCCCCGACCTGCGCCTCTTGCACCGCATAAAATGGGACCAAGTGCGCCAGCGCGAAAAGACGACGACGGACCTCTTTGGTTTTCCCGCCCGCCGCGAGAGCGGTTTCTTAGGCGTTATCAACAAAGCCGAATGGAGCCTACCGGTGGGTCTCGCCGTATTTGAGCCGCGCTGGAAAAGCGAGTATCGCCGCGATCGCCCCTTTACCACGCGGCTCTCCAATTCAGAGAGCCTAGAAGAGACGCTCTCTATACTGTGGACACAGCCCCTATTCGCCGAGTCGGCAGGCGTGTCGTACTTCCCGCGCTACGGTCGCCAGCTCTTTGATAGCCAGCTGCAAATCGGCATCGAGCGCTCCTGGTTTTGGATGATGGACGGCATGCGCGAAGAGATCGCCGAAGACTTTGGCTCGTGGACGTTGCTGTTGCAGCTGACCAACCGCGTCGCCTACCAGGGCTACCAACTCGTCACGCGAGCCGGCATGCAGGTCGAGCGCCAGAACTTTGCCAGAAGCGCAACCGAGAGCGCCAGTATGCTCTTTCTCTCTATGAACGCAGGGCTCTAAGGCATATGAGACCGCTATTAAAAACTATAGCCACTGTCCTACTCCTTTTTATAAACAGTGCTGAAGCCCAGCGCGCCCAGACCTTTATCATTGGCTCAACGTCTACGCCTTGGCGCCTCGGCGGCAGCGGCATCGATCCCAAGGTGCTCAACAAGACCTCTGTCGATACGACGAACTCGCCCGACAACTCCATCGAATACGAGCGCCGCCCCGGTTGGATCAGCCCGCTGTTCTTCGAAGAGAACGAGAATATTGCCTCGCGCGTGCTGAGCGGCGGCGGCTCTATCACCTCGCCCGACGTCGGCCGCGGCTTCGAAGATGAGCTGCGCGGCACCGTCAACGGCAGTCCCACCGTCGCCTTTACGCGCAAACCCACGGCCTTTGAACCCGATGTCAACGCGCGCAATGTGCGCGTCATTCTCGACTTCTTTACGTCCGTCGGCGTGCAGCGCGTGCGCTTCTACCCGCGCAACACCGTCGTGCCGACGCCGACCCACCCATTCCAGAACGACTTCCTACGCGCCTTCGAACTGTGGGTCAATTCCGATCGCACCAGCTTGGCCTCGCCCGATATACTCATCGTGCGCAACGTCGAAAACGAAGAACCGATCGTCGAAATTTCCGTACCGCCCCAGTACGTTCGCCTGCTCAGACTAAAATCATTGGCCAACGTGCCCTTTGAAATAGATGAGATCGAAGTCTACGGTACCGGCTTTTTACAGCGTGCCACCTATTTGACAGATATCATCGACTTGGGTCAACGCGCCACCATCGGCCCCGTGCGTTGGACAGAGGAGGCCGTTGGCGACGAAGAATTTTCTAGCTTGAACGCGCGCGTGCGCACCGGGCTCGACAGCACGCCCATTCGCTACAACCGCGTCGAGCGCGGCCTCGATCTCAACGGCAATCCCGCGACCATGCTAATCGATATCGGTCCCAATGCCTTCTATGCCCTCGACCCACTAGACCGCGGACCACTCACAAAAGACGATGACAATTGGAGCACCTGGCGGCCAGTAGACAGCGGTGAGTTGCTCACGGCGCCTACGCCACGCCGTTACGTGCAGTTCCAATTCGAGTTTGAGGGCGAGCTCTTCCGCACCCGCGAAATGGACCAATTCGAGTTCGACTTTCTCAGCCCGCCCATTGCCGACGGTTTAATCGGCGAAGTCTTTCCACGCCTGACACAGGCCGAAGAACCGGCGACCTTTCGCTACGCCGTACGGTTAGAGCGCGAAACCGATGCAGAGGGTGACTTACTGCCCATATTCGGTTTTGACCGCCTCGAAATCGATACCAACGTAGCCACCACCGATATCCGCGATGTCAAACTCGACGGCGAGTTAGTCGAATTCGAAATAGACTTTATTAACGAAGACGCTTTCGGCATTTCGTTTCCGCTCATCAGCCACGACCAGGCCCTGCTCGAATTGACCTTTGATATGCCCATCTTCCGTTTCGGCACCACCTTTAGCGGCCGCGCCTTTAACAGCAGCGCACCAGAAGTGCCGCAGAGCGTAGTCGGGGGCAACTCCATTAGTTTTGGCCCCGGCGACGACGACGTCCTCTCCGGCTTGTCCGTGTCGATTCCCAAGCCCCAGATCGGCAAGCTCGTCGGCGAGATCCGCACCAACACGCGCTACCTGACGCCCAACGGCGACGGTATCAACGATGCGTTGGACATATTTTTTAATATTTTGCAAATCACCGAACCTGCGCCCGTAGCTTTTGAGATCTACGATTTAGCAGGCGAGCGCGTATATACGGCCTTTAACAATAGGTTGGGAATCGGCCCCGTGGAATTTTCGTGGGATGGCAAGGACGGAGACGGATCAACACTAGCGCCGGGGACCTATATATGGGTACTGCGCGTGGAGTCAGACGCCTTTGAGGAAGTGCACTCGGGAACCATAGCAATAGCGTATTAGCGACTCGGTAGTCGCAGCCTTCGCGAGGGCACTCACGAAGGTGCGAACGGCCAGTATCAAACGACGAGAACTAAGGCAAATAGATGCAGAAACAGCGACAATCTACGATCGAGTTAACACACGGCTGCCGCCTCTCTTGGCTACGCAAAATTTCGCAATCGAACGGCCGACGAGCCGACGAGCGCGGTGCCGTAGTGGCCACTCCGGCAAACTATGGGCGAGTCTCGGCACCCGACGACAAAAAGGCGGGCACCGCATACACCGCCAGCAAACGCCTAGCGTTTATAGCCGCCATCGTATCGCTGCTCACATTATTGCTGGCCCCAGCTCTCGATGCGCAGAATTACGGCACTCGTCTGGGCACGGTAAAACGCGGCGGTAAGGTATCCTTCGAGCCATCTGGCCCCGGCGTGCTCTTCGACGCGCTCGACCCAACGGTGCGCAAATGGTTTGTGCCACAAGAACTCTACAGCGAGTACGGCTGGAAACAATGGGAATATTCCAACTACGCGCGCGACACGTATCAGCGCTATGTCTCCACCGGGATCGAGGGCTCCTACTTCTACGACCTCTTTGGCAACTACCTCAACCGCGGCTGGCTCATCTTTGATTGGCGCCAGGAAAATCCACAGCCCTTTGGCTCGACGCTCTATAAAGACCAGCGCTTTGGCTCTTGGTTTAACAGCATCGTCATCGCCTCCGACCACAAGGGCCAATACCACTACGCCATCACCGTAGGCAACCAGATACGCACCACCTTGACGCCGATGACCTTTTCCAAGCCGCGTTTCAACGGCGTGCAGATCGACATGGCATCCGACAAGTATATGGGCACGCTACTGTTATCGCGCATCAATGAACCCGATCCCTTTGCCAATGCCGGCGGCGGCACCAACGCCACCGCGCGCACCGACAACACCAATATGGCCGGTGGTCGCATCGAGGTCCAAGTCGGCGACTTCGTCAAAGTCGGCGGCACCTTTATAAACGCACACCACTCGCAAACGCAGAATGACGCGCTCTCCGGCAACTTTCTCAAGGGCAGCCTCACGGGTTCGCAGAATTTAGAGAACCTGAGTTTTATCGAGATTAAGATCAGAGATGATTCGCCCGAGGACGGCGTCGGCGGCGGCTCGCTCTTCGACGCAGATTTACTGATCTGGGATATAGAGGGCAACCAGACGCGCGGCTCGGAGATCGGCTTTCGCGCCGTGATCGAAGGCGGTTTTCAGCGCAAAGGTTTCCTCGCCGCCGACGGCAGCGAGGAAATTCTGCTGCGCTACGACCTGCTCGACCGCACCTACTCTGGCCCCGACCCAGCAGAGATAGAACGCATCCAGCTCGAACTCGTCGTCGCCAACGACTACGCCATTGAAGTCAGCTCCGACCTACAGACCGATATCTTCTTGCGCCAGGTCTTTATACCGGTCGCCAACGCCAACGGCAACGTCAAGGACTCCTCCAACCAGCGCGTGCTCGTCTTCGACTACGGCCTGCCCACGGCCAACCAGATCGCCGGTTTTACGGTCGAGCTGACGGACTTAGAGGGCCTCGACGGCTATTTCGAAATAAACGTCAACAACCAATGGGCCAAATTCCCCAACCCCAACGTGGAAGACCATCACGCCAGCGGTCGCCAAGCACTGGCGTGGATGGCCAACGTCTCGCGCGTGTCACACCCCTACTTCGCCTACGGTGAGTTCTTTCACACCGACCCAGATTACGCCACTTCTTTTCGCACCGTGCAAGAGACGGGCATCGTCGACTACGCCGACGATCTCAAGCTATACGAATTCGTCGACGACAACGACGACCAAGATCGCGACCCCGACTGGCGCCGCCGCGGCTTTGTCAACGGCGATATCAGCATCTTTCCCGGCTGGGACGAAAACAACGATTTTATCTCCGACTTCAACCAGAACGACAACAACGACAGCCCCAACCGCATTCCCGACTACGAAGAGCCCTTTCTGCGCTTCCACACCGATCGCCCCGAGTTCCTCTACGGCGTCGATATGAACCACAACGGCACTATCGACCGCTTTGAAAACGACGACAAGGCCGACTTGCCCTATCGCCGCGATGAGAAGGGCTACAACCTCTACCTCGGTCGCTATGTGCATCCCAATTGGCGCGCTACCGTCGGCCAGCAGCGCATACGCCAGATCTCTGACGAGCGCCGCAACTTAGCTACCTATCTCATGCTCAACGGCGATCACACTTTTTCCTGGGGCCGCCTGCGCGTGTTCCAAGATACCCGCAAGGTCAAGGACACGATCCGCGATGACCTTATCCAATGGACGCAGCCGCCCAATTCGCGCGGCGAGTTGCGACCCGTGCGCGATGCTTTACCGGCGCGCAACACGTTCGTCAATACCACCTGGCTCGGTGTCGACTTCGAACCGACTTCGGGTCTGAAAATGAAAAACATCCTGCGCTGGCAGCTCTATCGCCAGCTCGATAGCGACAAAAAGCTCGACCTGCGCGACATGAGCGAACAGACTTCGTTTTTCGGCCTGATCAACAAAGCCGAATACCGCCTCAATGCCGGTCCCTTCACGCTGATCCCAGCTTGGAAAAGCGAGCTCCTGCGCTTCTCGTCCTTTAACGCCGCCGAGACCACGCGCCGCGAGTTGAGCCAATTGGGCATGCTCATTGCCCGGCTTCCCGTCATGTATACGACCTATCTCGAGGCCGGTTTTGAATTCCACAAATTCATGCAGTTACAGGATCCGACACCACCGCGTGCCGACGACTCTTTCACCGAACTAACCGCTCTCGCACAGATGACAGACGTCTCCGACTACCAGGGCTATCGCCTGACGACGGTACTCGGTTTCTCCGTTAGTCGTCAGGACTTCGAGGTCGAGGGGCCACGCACTACTACGCGCGGTTTTATCACGGTCTACGCCGGAGTCGAACGCTAGTAAAGGCCCTGTAATGCGCCACTTGCTGCTCATATGCCTATGGGTGCTCCCCGCCTGTCAGAGCGACCCGCATCCGCTCGAGCCAGAACCAGATATCTCCGTTCTCATAGACCACACGACCTTTGCCGACTTCGCCTTGGAAAGAGCCGTGCGCCAGGCCCTAAGCCACGAGCGCGGCCCATTAGCAGAGGACGAACTGCTCTCGCTCAAAACACTCGACCTATCTCCATACGCACCCGGCAGTATAGATGGCATTGAGCGCCTGCAGAACGTGCACCGCCTGCGCCTCAAAGACAGCCAACTAACGAGCGCAGCGCTAAGCTCACTAGCCAAGTTAGCACAGCTCGACACGCTAGACCTGTCCAATAATCGCATCGGAGACCTAGCGCCCCTATCGTCTCTGACGAACCTGCGCCTGCTAGTACTATCGCAAAATTCCATCCGCGATCTCAGCCCCCTAACTCCACTAACCCAGCTGCAAACACTCGACTTCGACAACAACTTCGTCTCCGACCTCGACCCCTTGCGCTCTTTGCGCTCCTTGCGCCAACTCAATTTCGACAACAACCTCGTCCGCGATATCGCCCCCCTAACGAGCCTGCCGCTCCTACAGCACATCGAACTCTCGGGCAATCCGCTCGAGCGCAGTAGTTTTGCCGTGCTGCGCCAGCGCGGCGTCGAAGTCACCTACTACACACAGGCACTAACGATCAGTGATGAGCGTCTCGAAGAAGGAATCCGCAGCGCCATCGACAAAGACATCGGCCCACTTGAAGAAGAAGATTTCCTCAAGGTTCGAGCGCTCACCGTGCGCGGCGCCGTCGAGTCTTTGCGCGGTATCGAGCATCTGCACAACCTCGAAGTGTTGACCGTGCGCGGCAGCAGGGCTGTGCTCAACGACCTCTCGCCGCTCTTCGACCTTACGGGTCTGCGCGAGGTCCACGTCATTAGCGCCCCCGTTTTCAATTTGCGGCCACTGCGCGAGTTGCGCTCGCTCACGCGCCTGCGCGTAGTCTTCGGCAACTTACAGCACCTCGAAGGCATCGAGAACATGTTCGAGCTACGCGAACTTTCCGTCGCCGTCAACCAGATCGTGGATATACGCCCCCTCAACCGCGTCCTGCGCCTACAGACGCTCGACCTATCCAGCAATATAATCTCAGACCTGACGAGCTTAGGGCGGCTGCGCGGCGTAACTCAGCTCAATATCTCTTCGAACCAAATCGAAGACTTGAGTCCATTGATACGAATGACTTCACTAGCAACCCTGCGCATTTCCAACAACCAAATAAAAGATCTGTCGCCGCTCTTAGAGATCGAAAGTCTAGAAGTATTACACCTCGGCAACAACCCATTCAGTGAGACCTCGCGCAACGAGCATATACCCGCCCTGCGCGCACAGGGCGTGCGCGTCTTCGGCATCCTATGAAAGGGCGCGCGCTCTTCCTCCTGCTGCTTTTCCCCTTGAGTTCTGCAGCAGTAGAACAGTTAGTCATCGGCCGCAACGGCCTCTCCTTTGTCACAGCACAGTCGACGAGCACGCGTCTTATGGTCACCGACGACTCGCTGTGGATCTGGAATACGACCCAGGGCACCAATATCGCTCCGCTGGTGTTACGGCGCGGCGGACGCATTTTCCCCATCGTCTGGCAGGAGAACCTACAGGGCTCCCCATCGCCCACGCTTCCCGCGGCCGCCGGTATAGACCGCATGGTAGACGGCGACGAGTTGACGGCCTTTAGTCCAGCAGCAGCCGGCCTAAAAAACCAGATGGATCTCTATCTCGATTTGGGCAGCCATTATGGCGTCGAACAGATTCGCTTCTTCCCTCGCCTCGATGCCGAACACAGCGACCGCTACCTACAGGCCTTTCAACTGGGCTCCGACCGCAGAGATCCCTCCGAGATCGAGAGCACGATTTTCGAGGTTTGCTGTGGCAGCCCCAACTTGATCAACGCCCATATCAACGCGCCCAATACCCAGAGCGTCGTCATCTGGCCCCACCCCAATACGCCGCACGATCCGCGTCCCATGCGCCACGTGCGCATCCGCACGCTCAACGAACGCCCGTGGGAAATAGCCGAAATCGAAATCATCTCCGACGGCTCTGCCCCGCCGGGCGAATACACCTCCAAACCCATGGAGGTGCGCAACGCGCGCCCGGTCTGGGGCCGCCTGCTCGTCAATGGGCGCGACCCGGGCGAGTTGCCCATCTCCATCGAAACACGCACGGGGCCCGACGTGGACCCAATCCAATACTTCCTGCGCCAGGGCTTTGATCGCGTAAAAACGACCGAGACCCAGTGGACAACGGCGTTTGAAGGCCTCAAGTTACCGCCCCAGCCCAACCCATTCT
This sequence comes from Planctomycetota bacterium, assembly GCA_047616505.1. GTDB lineage: Bacteria > Latescibacterota > UBA2968 > UBA8231 > UBA8231. Next base: position 1,885 of record JBLHGI010000122.1, on the reverse strand, counting down.
GGAGTCCGTGGCAGACCCTCAGCGAAGGCCTCGTCGTCTCGCCGCCACAGAGTGCCATCCAGTTCCGCCTGCGCCTATTGGAACCCGGCACACATATAGACCAATTGCTCTTTGAGTTTACCAGCCGCCCGCTCGCCCAAGATCTGAGCGCCGAAATAAACCCGATAGAAACGGCCCCCGGCGAGCTGACACCCTTTATCCTCGACCTGCGTGCGCGCCGGCTCGAAGATCTCGGCGGCAGCGATTCTGGATTTCGTTTTATCGAAGTGAGAACGTCCGCTGAGATCGAGGCGATTGACAGCGTCTACGTGCAGGACCGGCCCGTCTTTTACAGCAGCGAAAGAACGGCGAATGAAGGCTTTACTCTGCGTCTGACCGAGCGCATAAAACCGCAGGGCAGCTTTGTGCAGATTTTTTTTCGCGCCCGCATCTTTTCCGACGGCACCCGTTTTAATGTCCGCGCCTTAGATCGACGTCCTACAATAGATGGCGAAGAAGAAGTATACCAGACAGCCCGCGCCGCCGATATCGACCCGCGCACACCGGGTGGCACACTCAGCGTGCGCCTCTCTTCGCGCAAAGAACCGCTCATCGACGGCTTGGCCGCACGCACGTCCAGCTTTACCCCCAACGGTGACGGTGCCAACGACTATTTCACCCTCTCCTACAACCTGTTGCGCCTGACGCAACCGGCTCCGGCGTTCTTTGAGATCTACGATCTCAGTGGCCGCTTGGTGCGGCGAGGATACGCCGGACAAGACCTGAGCGGTTCGCATCTGCGCCTGTGGGATGGCTTTGGTTTCGACGGCGGCAGAGTGCTGCCCGGTATCTATCTCTATCGCATTCGCTTAGAGGCCGACGCAAAAAAAACTGCCCGACAGGGCCTTGTGCACGTCATATATTAAAGAGTTGGACACCAGATGACCCGCGTTTACCTTTATCTTTTTACCACGGACTTCTGCCCCGATGCTAAAGCTATGAAAACGCGCCTTATCATCCCCTTGCTGTTCTTTGCCTTCGCCTGCCAGGATGCACCTACACCACCAACGGCTACCGATGTCACTATCCTAATCGACCACACGACCTTTGCCGACCAGGGTTTGGAAAAGGCCGTGCGCGCGGCGCTGGAAAAACCGCGCGGTGAGCTAGCGCTAGACGAACTGCTCGCTCTCGAAACGCTCGACGCCTCCCAGCGCGACATTCAGACTTTAGAGGGCATTGAACGTCTGGGTGGTTTACGCAGCTTGCGCCTGGGTGCGAATCAGTTAGAGATACTGACCCCACTTGCCAGTCTAACAGAGTTGCAATTCCTCGACCTATCGGACAATGCCATTAGCGACTTCGCGGCCATCGCCAGCTTGACGAGTTTGACGACGCTCGACCTCTCGGCCAATGCCATCACCAACCTGGAGTTGCTTGGCCAACTACAACAACTCGCGTATCTCGACCTCAAGAACAATGCCATCAGCGACATCGATGCACTCGCCGATTTGCGCCGCCTACGCCTGCTCAGTCTAGATAATAATCTCGTGCGCGATATCGAACCTCTTATGGGCCTGCGCCTACTAACCGATCTGGAATTATCCGGCAATCCAATCGATGATATCGACGCGCTCGAAACGCTGGAACGACGCGGCGTGCAGGTGCACTACTACGTTCCGTTTGAGAACCCCTTTGAACTTGCACTGGAAGAAGATATCCGCGCCCATCTCAACGATATCAAAGGCCCCCTAACGGACAAGTTGCTCGAACAGTTGACCTTCCTCAATACGACGGGCCCCATTCAATCGCTCAATGGCCTCGATCGCCTGAGCAATGTGGTGCAGCTCTTTATTCGCTATAGCTCAGAGAGTGCATCGCGGGCATTTACCGATTTGACTCCGCT
>JBLHGI010000121.1:0-15844 GCA_047616505.1 Planctomycetota bacterium | reverse complement strand
CGAGCGCCCGCCACGCAGCGCCTCTGGTTGCTGGCTGAGTGGCTTCTCAAAGGATAGCGTCAGTTCGACCCAATCGAGATGCGGATGCATCTCCATCTGCATGCGCGCCAAAGCCGCCTGCTGTTTTCCAGGCAAAGCGCAGAATACAGAATCGGCTCCCCCCTTGCGATCGCGCACAACGAGTTTCCATAGCGCGGCCTGTTCACTTAGTTGCCAACGCTGCACCCCGGCAGCAGCAGCGATCTGCTCTGTTTGTAGCAGACGCCATTTATTCTTTTCTAAGCGATAAATATCCGCCTCTAATAACGCGTCATCTGTATCATCGATATTAGCCTCTAGTGCCCAACCCTCTCCCTGCTCAACAACGCGTGCAAGCGATACAACAGGCGCCGCATTTACCATCACCAAAAAGCGCGCCCTACTGCTGTTGCCGGCAGCATCCTCTGCCACCACTTCAATTACGTGCTCGCCTTCTGCCAGAAAAGCCACTCCCTGCCCAACGGTACTGCGCAGCAACCCATCGGCGCTGCCCTCGTAAAAGGCCAGCCGATTGCCAGGCCGACGAAACAAATTATAAAAGCGCCCCCGCCCCCCGGCATGCTCTATATACATGCGGTCGAGTTGTATCTGGTGCGCATCGCTCCAAGAAACGCGACCATAGGTAGAAGAAAACACTTCAAGACCGTCAGCCAGCAGTTTTAATGTATAGGGGGCGAGCTTGTTCGGCGCCGCATCGGCGCGATCCCAGACCAGCGCATTGATCCCAACGCGGCCATATATTTGCACGCTCTTTTTTGAGCTAAAGGCCTGCTCTTTCTCGTCCCAGCGCAGCGCGATACTCGTTGGGTTAGTGCCGCCATTCACCCTGCTTTCCATGCCAAATGGCACGAGCCCCAAGCGCTGGAATACGGGGGCAATCGTATCTTCTATCACATAGTCTTTAAGCAGGGGATTCACCGGGATATTATCCGCATCGCGCAACTCCAGATGCAGGTGCGGGGGCCCGGCCCCACTCTCGCCGCTGTAGGCGACAACCTCTCCGCGCTCTACGACTAGTTCCCCTTCTTTAAACCAAAGATCCACACTGTAGTGCCCGCTCTCTTTCTGCGCCGCCTCTACTCGCTCGGCGAACCGAGGGGCAAAAGCTTCTAAATGGGCATAAACGGCAATGCGGCCGTCGTTTAGACGCAGATAGACCGCTCGCCCATACCCCCAAGGCGAGGTGCGTAAGCGCTCGATATGGCCAGCGTCCACAGCGCGGGCTTCGTAGCCTGTCCGCCCCCACGTTTTGATGTCGATCCCGGCGTGAAATGACGACGACCTCGACTCGCCGAAAGACGATGACAGTGCGGGGGCAATCGGCAAAGGCCAGAGTAGGTCGCCAGCGCCTACGGGCAGCGCCCCTAGCACAAACGCCATGGTCAACAGCCAACTATTCAACGCTATCCCCCTCGTATACGCGCAGCTCGATCTCTTTTTCTCCAACCCATATATAGTGCAAAGGACGCTCCGTCCATGCGCCTGTATTTAGATAGCGCTGCTCTCCTCGTTGGATATCCATTGCCGCGTGTGTGTGCCCACAGGTGATCGCGGCGAAACCAAGCTGCTCTGCCGTACGCAACGCATTACGCGCAACACGCTCGTTGAGCACGCGGTAGAGCAGGCTCCACTTTTTGGCGTATTCAGCCACGTGCACATCGCCAAACCCCAAACGCACACACAGACGATGCAAACGGCGAAACAACCATTTAAATATTCCGTAGCGCGGCATGACATCGTCGAGATTATTGCCGTGCACTACGAACAGGCGCTTACCAATTTCCCAACTATGGACAAACTGAATTTCCCCTGCGTCCTCTATATGAAAATCGGCATCGTGATTGCCATAGACCCATACGACTAAACGCCGCTTTGACTCGGCTATAAGCCTCTCCAATACCAGGCTATGCTCAGGGGGAAGCACGCACTTGGGCTCGTCGATAACATCGCCATTGAGAATCAGCGTAGCCCGTACTGGCAATTGATCTAACCAGGCGAGGAAAACTCCCTGGTGAAAATAGCTACTACCCAAGTGTAGATCGCTAACTATAAAAAAAGACTCTTCGGACATTTCCTTGCCATATCGTAAGTATCTGTAGAGTTTAATAAGCCTATGAATAAAGAGCCTATATCAACAGCACGCAAAGACGATGCCGCGGATCGCCTGGAAGTTCTACTCGACCATATCGCTCGCCTGCTACCCGACGAGGCACAGCGGCAAGCCTTTAAAGACTGCTCCTACACCCCATCTCCGGTCGCGCTGCGCTTAAACCCGCTCTCGCCCAACTCGCATAGACTAGTTCCCCACCTTAAAAGCAGCGGACAAAGCATTCCCTGGTGCAAAGAAGGCTATGCTTTCCCAGCCGGTAGCGAGCACTTTAGCCATACCTTTGAACACGCTGTAGGAGCCTTTTATATACAGGCCAAAGCCCCCATGCTGGCCGTCGAAGCCTTGGACCCACAGCCCGGCGAACGCGTCCTCGATCTCTGCGCTGCCCCCGGTGGCAAAACGACGCAGATCGCCGCCCATATGCACAATAGCGGGCTGCTCATTGCCAATGAGATGAATAAGAACCGCATCCCCGCTCTCGTGGGTAATTTGGAACGCTGTTGCGTGGGCAATGCCGTCATTACCCAAGCGCGTGGCACCATGCTGGCGCGCTATTTCCACAACTACTTCGATCGCATTCTGCTAGATGCCCCCTGTAGCGGCGATGGCATCGTGCGCAAAGATCTCAGTATGTTGCGCTATTGGTCACCAGAAGATGCACAGCGCCAAGCGCAGACCCAAATTGGTCTGCTGCGCGCCGCCTTTCATATGCTGCGCCCCGGTGGCACGCTCGTCTATTCGACCTGTTCACTGTCGTTAGAGGAAAACGAGCACGTGCTATTAGCGCTGCTCAACCGCTACGGCAATGCGGTGGAAATTCTTCCCGTCCCCACTATAGAGACCCTACCGCTACCCGCCGAGATCTCCGCCAGCCTGCCGAAAGAGTTGCTAAGGGCCGTGCGGGTCTGGCCCCACTTGCACGATACGGAGGGTGCCTTTGTTGCCCGTTTGCGCAAAAACGAACCGACGACCTGGGCACAGCAAGAATCCGATGCCCATCAATGGGAGGCAACTCATGCGGATGATCCCGAGACGCACCAAGCCATTGAACTATTAGAACAGCTATGGCAATTTTCGGCGCCGCGCAGCGAAGCCCAAGTGCTCGCCGGCAGCGGTCGTCACTTACTCATGCAACCAGCACTGGGCGATGCTATAAAAGCCAATCTGCCCTTTTTTGTGCGCAGTGGCATGCGCATCGGTCGACGCCATAAACAGTACTACTACTTTACTCAACAGACTGCCGTGCTATGGGGGCACCTCATAGAAAATCGGCATATCGACCTAAGCTGGGACCAAGTCTGCGAGTTGTTCAAAGGCCAAAGCCTCTCCTTAGAACACCCCATTACACAGCGCGGCGAAGTGATTTGTCGTTTTGATTCCTGGCCATTATGCAGAGCCATGGTCGAAGCAGAGGGCTCGCGCCTAAACGGCATGCTCCCCAGCCAACACTATCGCAGCAATCTACACCGACTCACCTATTAACCACGCCCATTGGTAAGTTTTTCCCTTCGATTCCGCTCAATCTCCTCCAATCAGCAACGATAATCCCGATTTAGCCGCTTAGGAAAAGGATTCCGGAAGTTCTTTCTGCACGGCAGGATATTTTTTCCCCCTGCTATCCGCCCTCAATCCAAAGCCTTGTCCACATCTTGTGGGCCGACTCCAACCTGCCGCTATATCCAGCTACTAATCTCAAGAAAAAACACGTAGTATCATATAGTTTTTTGTAAAAATTATATATCTATAATCTATTTATTAACAATACTTTAAAAAAATAAATAAAAACGCGCGCCCCACTCTGGCACAGCCCTTGCAATACCCTGGGCAGACAGATTGGTCCTCTGGTCTAAGGGACCCGGAGGCGGAAACTCCCCTCCAATCATCTGCCGCTCCTCGCGCAGATGGCCTCTGGGTCCCATTTAATAAAATTCTTTCGGGAAGACCTTTGAGAGAAAAATATGCGCCGTATTCACCTGTATTCAGACCGGGTGCGAATTCTACTGCTCTTGGTCCTGCTCGGCAGCCTCAGCGCTCTCTTTATCGAGATCGCCCTGCAGAGTTCGCAATTGCTTCACCACTATGTTTCTCCGGCCGACATCGCCCATTTAGAGGCCCTGTCGAGCCACAATTAACGCAGAGAGATAGCCCGATGATCAATCTCAGATGGTATACAGCCCAACTAGAGCGCCTGCCGGAAACCAGTCGACGGCAGTTGGCTCAGAAACTGCGCAAGGCGGCGCAGCGCAACGATCTGCCCTCTAAGCGCGAATGGAAATACACCGTTCAGCGAGCGACCCGTTTCTCCTTGACCTGAGAAATTCCCTATAAAAAAACACCGGCCTCCCCCTCCCCGGGTAGGTCAGTGCGTAGTTCCCCAGTACGGCGGCCTCCCCCTCCCCGGGTAGGTCGCCGCGCACGACAAAGGCGCCGGCCTCCCTCTCCCCGGGTAGGTCGGCGCCGCTTTTATTATTCGCTAGTTTCCCATCTTTTGTGCGCCACTCCAACGCGTAAATAACTCGTGCTCTATTCCCAACAGACTACATATTCGACCGGCAATAAAATCGCCCAAATCATCAAAGGTCTGCGGCTGCTGATAAAAGGCCGGCATCGCCGGCAGAATTATGGCACCAGCTTCTGTAGCCGCCGTCATATTGCGTAAATGGATTAAGTTGAGCGGCGTTTCGCGCACCACGAGTATCAGCGGACGGCGCTCCTTCATCGTCACATCCGCCGCTCGTTCGATCAGATTGCCCGCACTCGCGCTAGCGACGCCAGAAAGCGTTTTAACCGAACAAGGCACGATGACCATTCCATCCATCTCTGCCGAACCACTGGCAATAGTGCTGGCCTGGTCGCCGACGGCGTATTCCCGCAAGTCGCCCTTTTCGATCTCCTCCCCATAGAGCCGGATGAGAAAATCGCGCAGCGATTCCTTATCGGGACGAAAGCCCAATTCCTCGTGCAATAGATAGCGGCCGTATTTAGACAGCACTACGTGCACGCGATGACCTCCCATTAGCAGAGCGCGCAATAGGCGCCCCGCATAGAGGGCTCCGCTGGCACCCGTCACACCAACAATCACTTCTTTCATGGGTTATTCTCCGGCCAAATAAGCAGGGGTTTCCCCTCGCCAAAAAATACGAGGTCAGCCAACGTGCAAACAAAGTAGACTACGCTGATCACGGCATTTAGATTGAGGAATGCCATATTTACGCGCGCTAAATCATCGGGACGAACCAAGCGATGTTCCCATATGAGTAAGGTGGCAATGGCCAATACGCCGAACCAATAGAAAGCCCCTAGGGCTACATGCCACCCCAACACCACCATCACCAGAACAGATGCTACATGCATAACGCGCGCAATATGTAGAGCCCGCTGTACGCCAAAACGAGCAGGTATAGAGTGTAGCCCCACATCCACATCGTAATCGCGGTCCTGGCACGAGTATATAATATCGAAACCGGCAACCCAGGTCAGCACGGCGGCACAGAGCAGAAACGGCGGCAAGGCAAAACTACCCGTTACCGCAATCCACGCACCCAACGGCGCTCCCCCCAAGCTCAGCCCCAGCACGAGATGCGAGGCCCAGGTGAAACGCTTGGTCAAAGAGTAAAAGAAAAGCACGGCCAGCACGAAGGGGGATAAATACAAACACAGAGAGTTGAGTTGCCAAGCCGCTACGACCAGCGCTGCACTCGATATAAAAACAAAGAGCACGACGGCCAGCGGCGACACCAAGCCACTAGGCAACTCTCGCTGTGCCGTGCGCGGATTGTCGGCATCGTATTGGCGGTCTGCCAAACGGTTAAATCCCATCGCCGCACTGCGCGCGCCTACCATCGCCACGACGATCCAGGCAATCTGCTCGACACTGATTCCGCCCTGTGCCGCCGCCAAAGCCGCACCGCTAAAAGCAAAGGGCAAGGCAAATACACTGTGGGAAAAACGAATCATACGACCGTAGGTCGATACGGTCTCAAACAAGCTCATCGCGCCTCTCTTAAGAACAAAACGACAAAGTAGGTACCGCCTCAATCAAACCGTGTTCCCTTGCCTTAGAATAAAAAAGACGAAGCCCCTCTACCTCATTCTCCCCTAAATCAAAACGAATATTCTCGCGCAGATAACGGGCGTAGAGCCCGGCGTCTCCCCCCCATATATCCGCATAGTCCCCTGCGATCTCATCAATATGGGCGACCCCACCTTGCTTGGCCAACTCTAGACCATGGAGGGCATCGCGATCCAGTGCACCGACGCGACCCGCCCAAAAGGCAAAAACAAAGGGCAACCCCGTATGCTCTACCCACTCACTACCCAGATCAATACTTGGCACATCGCTACTTAATTGTTCAAATACGGGATCACCGATAAGAAGCGCGGCATCGGCCACCTCTAACATAGCCGCCAAGTCGGGCTTAGCCTCTACCCAAACCGGCTCAAAACCATAGCGTTCGCGCAACAGTATACGCAATAGAGCAACCGACGTGCGCGAGCTAGTATCCAACGCGACGCGACGCACTACATCCAACGACTCGCGATAGTAAAGACGCACCGTCAACACTTCGCCCCCCGTGGCGATAGCCAACCCCGGGGCCATCTCGTAGGGGACATTAGAGCGGGCGTATTCGATAGACGGAATCAAACCGACGTCGACGCGACCAGCCGCCAAATCAGCCGCACAGGCCGAGGGCACCGAATGGCTCAGCACAAAGCGCGGGTCATTTTGCAAAGAGTAGGCGAGGGGACGGGCGTTGAGGAAAGATACCACCCCCAGGCGCAGGCTCATGAAAGAGCGACTTCGGACTGAGGTGGATGTATGGTGGGGGCTCCGACTCTGCGGTATCGCGTATCGCGGCGCTTGGGCTCAAAGCCCGCATCGCGGATCAGACGCTCCATAGTATCCAGCGTCATCTCACCCAAATGGCTAGTACCGGCGGCACTCACCACATTCTCCTCTAACATAGTACTGCCAAAATCATCAATGCCATAACGAAGAGAAACCTGGGCAATTTTGGGCCCCTGCGTCACCCAAGAAGCTTGAAAATGATCGATATTGTCGAGGAATAACCGCGCAATGGCCACCGTGCGCAAATGGTCAAAACCCGTCGCCTTAGCCCCGTTCCAACGCTTGCCATCGGCACCCAAATCCGTGTGGTCGGGCTGGAAATTCCACGTGATAAAAGCGGTAAATCCCCCTTTTTCATCCTGCAAATCACGCAGCAACTGCAGATGCTCTATGCGCTGATCAATCGTCTCGACGTGCCCATACATCATCGTCGCTGTCGTGCGCATACCCAAGGCATGAGCGATCCGATGCACATCGAGCCACTCCTGCGTGCGGTCTTTGCGAAAGCCAATAATATCGCGCACTGCATCGACGAGAATCTCGGCCCCGGCCCCTGGAATAGAATCGAGCCCCGCCTCGTGCAGACGGCGAATAGTCTCTTCTAAACTGAGCTTGGATAAATGGGCAATATAGATAATCTCCGTCGCCGACAGACAGTGCGCTTGTACCTGTGGATAGCGTTCGCGAATAGAGGAAAGTAGGTCTTCGTAATAATCTAGACGCAGCTTGGGATTGAGCCCGCCCTGCATGAGAATCTCGCAGGATTTAGGCTCCTCGCCGCCAAAGGCAACTAGCTCGTCGATCTTGGCAAAGATTTGTTCGTTGGGCAATACATAGCCCTCGTCGGAGCCCGGCTTGCGATAAAAAGCGCAAAAGTCGCACTTCACCCAGCAGACGTTTGTATAGTTTATATTGCGACCAATATTATAAGTAACTATCGGCTCGGGATGTCGCTGCAGGCGCACCCAGTGTGCCAACATCCCTAGCTCTGCCAAATTCGGATGCGCATAGAGACGACGCGCATCGTCGACACCAATGCGCTCCCCTGCGTATACTTTTTCAGCGATATCCTCTATCATATCAGCCTCCCGCTGCCGCTAAGGCTGAGTCGCCTACTAGATTGTAGAGGCTATCGCGCTCGACTGGCCTGCGCCCAGCCTCGACGATTCGATCGAGAAATTCGCGCTGGCTCAACCGCTGCTCTGTCTCGTCAAAGCTCCGGCGCGTGATCTCATAATCCATTACAGTGCCATCGATATCATCGGCGCCATACCAGAGCGCGGTCTGCGAGATCTCAATCGTATTCATAATCCAGAATGTCTTGACGTGCGGAAAGTTGTCGAGCATCAGACGGCCGACGGCGATCTCCTTGAGATCTAAACACCCTGTGGGCCCAGGCAGATCTTCCAATTCCGTCCGCTCGGGATGAAACGAGAGCGGGATATAAGCGAGAAATCCGTTCGTCTCGTCCTGCACTTCGCGCAGACGCGTCAAATGGTAGACTTTCTCTTCCGTATTTTCAATATGTCCGTAGAGCATCGTCGCATTAGAGGGTAGTCCACTGCGGTGCGCCGTCGCGGCAATGTGTAGCCAATCCTCAGAATCGGCCTTAGTCCAGAACAGATCGCCCTGCACGCGATCGCTAAAGACCTCCGCCCCACCGCCGGGCAACGATTCCAAGCCGGCCGCTTTCATATCGGCAAAGACTTCCTCGAGTGGCTTGTTGGCAATGCGCTGAATCTGCGCCACTTCGATCATCGTAAAGGCCTTCAAATGCGCTTCGGGACGCGCTTCCTTCATCGCGCTGAGCACATCGATATAATAATTGTAGGGCAATTTGGGATTGACGCCGCCGACCATGTGGATTTCAGTGATGGGCATCTCGGCATAGTCGCGCACGCGTTGGGCCACTTGTTCGGGGTTTAACACATAACCGCGCTCGTCTTTAGGTTTGACGTAGAACGAACAGAACTTGCAGAGCTTGTTGCAGACATTGGTATAGTTGATGTGCTGGTTGCGTACATAATACGTCGCGTCTGCACTCAGGCGCTCGCGCACTATATTGGCCAGATAGCCCAAGATCGGCAGATCATCACTGGCGTAGAGGCGCAGTCCATCGTCGGTGCTCAGGCGCTCACCACTGCGCACCTTGTCGTGGATATCCGCCAACCCAGCTCGCTCTATTATCGCGTCAAAAACCACGTATTTTCCCCCGAAAAAAGAACAATTCCCTACATAATACCAATGCCATTTACTTTAGTCAACTTAAGGGTTTAAGCCCTTGATAGATACTGCAAATGCCCATAGTCAGCGGCGTCGCTTCCGACTCGACAAACCCCGCCTCATCTAACAAGCGCACAAAAGCTTCGCCCTGTGGAAAATCGCCGACGGAGCGCGGCAAGTAGGCATAGGCCTGGCGCTCGCCCGAAATGATGCCGCCAACTAACGGTAGTACCTTATGGAAATAAAACAGATAGAGTTGCTTAAAAATCGGCACGGCCGGTTCGCAAAAATCGAGCACTAAAATCTCGCCGCCGGGTTTGAGCACGCGGTAGGCCTCGGCCAATCCACTGGGTATATGACCAAAATTGCGCACGCCAAAAGCCCCCATGACCACGTCAAAACTGCCATCGCGAAAGGGTAGATACTCGGCATCGCCGCCCAGCAGCGTAGCCTGGGCATCCCGCGCCTTCACCTTTTGCACGCCCAAGCGCAGCATTTCCAGTGCCACATCGACACCAAAGACCCGCTGCGGCTCTAAGCGCCCGGCGCTCAGGGCAAAATCACCCGTGCCCGTAGCCAAGTCGAGAATCCGCTGCGGGCGTTCCACGCGCAGGCTGTCCAACGCGCGCCGCCGCCAATAAATATCGATACCGCCGCTTAGCAGATGATTCAGTAGGTCATATCGCTGAGCGATCGCGTCGAACATCTCGCGATTGCGCCTCTTGTGCTCCGCTATCTTTTCCTTATCCTCAGACATGGAAAAAGAAGCTACTCCATCCCCTAAAACTGTCAATAGAATTGAACGACAACCTCTCCCGCGCCGACCACATCGTCGCCAGCCTGACAGAAGGCGTAGTCGTCTTCGACGCGCAGGGCCAGGTGAGCACGGCCAATCCCGCCCTGCTCCACTTGCTCGACCTAGAGCTACCTGTGACCGCAAGCCTCGATGACCTCTTCCAATCCAGCCCACTGCGAGCCGTCGCCCAAGCCGCTTTAGAGGGTAAACCCGTCAACGACGAAGATGTCCAGCACCACCTGCACGATGGCCACACGCGCTGGCTGCGCGTCACCGCCACGCTCTTGCACGATGAGAACAATGCGCCCTTGGGAACCATGCTCACACTGAAAGAAGTCTCCGATCTAAAGCGCGCCGAGCGCCACATGTGGCAGGTAGAGAAAATGAGCGCGTTGGGCCGCCTAGCCGCTTCAGTTGCCCACGAAGTGGGCAACCCACTGGGCGCGATTGATATCCAACTACAGTTATTGCAGGAAGACATCGCGCAGGCCGATGGCGATCTGGCGACTAAAGCCAACCGCCGCCTCAATATCGCCCGCGCCGAGATGCGCCGCCTGGAAGGCATCGTACAAAACTTCCTGCGCTTTTCCCGTCCACCGGCCCTGCATTTGAAACAGGCCTATCCCAACGACTTGCTGCAAAACATATACGAGTTGGTGGCGCCCGAGGCACGCGAGCGCAATATTGCCCTCAGTTTGGAACTGCAGCCCAACCTGCATCTTATTGAGGTAGACGAAAACCAGCTGAGTCAGTGTTTGCTCAATTTGCTTATCAACGCCTTTCACGCCGTGGCCGATACGGGCCACGTCATTTTGCGCTCGCGTCGCGAAGCCGATGAGGTCATTATAGAAATTGAAGACGATGGCTACGGCATCCCACCGGCCGATATAGAGCGCATTTTTGAGTTTTATTATACGACCAAAGACGAGGGCACCGGTCTGGGCTTATCCATCGCTCAGCGCATAGCACATCAGCACGGCGGCACCTTAACGGTAGACAGCGCCGAAGGAGAAGGTACGCTGATTGCCATCCGCCTACCCAGCTTCTCCCCTTCGCTTTAAAGCGACTCGCCTTATGTCAAAAAAACGCATCAACATACTCATCGCCGATGACGAAATATTTATTCGCGAGGGTCTAAAAGAAGCTCTGCAACACACGGACTACCGCATCGACACCGTAGCCGATGGTCATCAAGCGCGCGATAAATTGCACTCTGGGCGCTATCACCTAGCCATTCTCGACCTGCGTATGCCGGGGCCATCTGGCATAGAGCTACTAGAAGGTCTGGGCAACCGCGATGCCGATACGCAGATTATCATACTCACGGCCCACGGCAATGTCAGCACGGCCGTCGAAGCGATGAAGAAGGGCGCCTATGACTTTCTCACCAAACCCATCGACATCGCGCATTTGCGCCTAGTCGTCGAACGCGCGCTCGATCAACTGCACTTGGTGACGGAAAACCGCAAACTACACACCCGCTTAGAAAACCAGGACCCATTTCGCCGGCTCGTGCGCAATAGCGAAAGTATGCGGGCTGCCACCCAACTCATTAAACAAGTAGCCCAATCGGACGTGCCCGTTCTTTTGCGCGGAGAAACAGGGGTGGGCAAAGACTTAGTCGCCCGCGCTATCCACGAACGCAGCAGGCGCAACGAACATCCCTTTGTAGCCGTCAACTGCGGTGGTTTTACGGAAGAGCTCTTTTCCAGCGAGATTTTCGGCCACAAGCGCGGCGCCTTCACCGGCGCCCACGCCGACAAGCCCGGCCGCTTTGATCTCGCTGAAAGGGGCACGCTCTTTCTCGACGAAATCGGCGAAGTTCCCCTCAAGAACCAGGTAGAATTGCTGCGCGCACTCGAATCGCACGAATACCAGCCGCTGGGAGACCCGCAGGTCCGCCGCGCCGATGTGCGCATTATTGCCGCGACCAATCGCGACCTCGAAAAAAGCGTCGGCGATGGCACCTTCCGCGAAGACCTCTACTATCGCCTCAACGTCGTGCCAATCGATATCCCCCCCCTGCGCCAGCGCCAAGAAGATATCCCCGTGCTCATTGAAACATTTTTAGAAGAAGCATGCCGCGTTCAGGAGCAAACTCAAAAAAAGCTTAGCCCCGAGGCTATGGCCCACCTCGTTGCCCATCCGTGGCCGGGCAACGTGCGCGAATTGCGCAACCTCATCCAGCGCATTGTCGTCACCACACCAGAGCACACCGTCCGCCCCGAACATTTGCCCATCCAACGGGCAGAAACGACCGCAACTTCTGGGCATTTTTCCGTGCGCTTGGGCACTAGTGCAGCGGAGGTAGAGGCCGAACTCATTCGCCAAACGCTCCTGCGAGTAACGGCTAATCGCCGTAAAGCCGCAGAAATTCTCGGCATTAGCGTCCGCTCTTTACAGTATAAACTGAAGCAATATAATATTGTCGAATAGCTCGCTCTACGTGCAATTTTTGCACTTTTTGCCAATTTAGCTTCATCCGCTTGTACTTCGCAACAAACTCAATCTTCCTAAATCAATATTTAACAAACATTTAACAATTTAGTATACCAGCTGGTACCCCTTTTGCAATAGAGGGGTATATGCGGAGCTAATTGGAATCTTGTTATGAACTCCCGCTATAGCTGGAAATTCATAAATATTTTGTTTACAACAATTAATAACAATCAGTTCCCCTTCAAGCATCAGATCCAAAACACCTATTTATTTAGCTTTTTTCTAGAGGAGTGCAATTAATGCACTCTCTCAAACTCACCTAAACCGGTATAAAGGTTTGTCTTGACGGTTACCAGCCCTGTGAGTCTTAGTTCAAATGCAAAATTTGCACACCGGTTCGATATAGATCAGATCGTCAATTCCGAGCTGCTGGTCCCCCAGTTCCACGCAGACAGCAAGATCGGCGCAATTAAAGAACTCATAGACAAAATGCACGAACAAGGAGTTATCACTGACAGCCTGAGTTTTCTCCAGTCCGTGCTCGAACGCGAACAGTTGCAGAGTACCATTCTCGGTGGAGAAGTCGCCATGCCGCACGCGCGCAGTCGCTGCGTACGCGATTTGGGGTTGGCCATGGGCATCGCTCATAGGCCGATCGACTTTCCGTCCGGAGACGAGAGACATTCTGTGCGTTTGATCTGTCTGATCGCCGTACCAGCTCATGCACCAGATCTGTATTTGAATTTGCTCGGATCATTAGCGCGCACGCTCAGTGATCAAGAGCGCAGAGCAGCGTTGATCGCAGCAGAATCGGCCGCAGAGATGCAGGCCCTGCTGCTCGACCCAATACAATAGATAGCTAAACTCACCTCTATCCCGAAGGATATACCATGGCCTACACCATTCAGGAAATCCTCAGCGACGAAGAAACCACGCTGCGGCTCTATTTCGACGATATCGCCGATTCGCGCCCTTTGAGCCGCGAACGCGAAGTCGAATTGTCTGGCCGCATCCAAGAAGGCGATATTGTCGCTCGCGACGAATTGGTAAACGCCAATTTGCGCTTTGTCATCGACGTAGCCAAAAACTACCAGAACCGCGGTTTGTCGCTATCGGATCTAATCAGCGCTGGCAATGTAGGCCTACTAACAGCCGCCGAGCGCTTTGATGGCACCAAGGGATACAAGTTTATCTCCTATGCCGTATGGTGGATCAAGCAGTCCATTCTACAGTCGATCGCCGAGCACGCCCGCACAGTGCGCCTGCCCTTGAACAAACTCAGCCTGCTCAAGGATATCTCTAAGGCCTCTCGCAAGCTCGGTCAGGGCCGCGAAAGCGAACCGGCCGTCGAAGAGATTGCCAAAGAGCTCGACGTGCCCACTCAGGAAGTGCTCGATACCATGATGAGCGCGCGTTCGGTCCGCTCTCTCGACGAATCTTTCGAAGAGGATGACGAACGCAGCCTGCTCAATATCCTCTCTGACGACAACCAAGAGACCCCCGATAACCACGTGCTGCAGTCTTCAGCCAGGGCACAGTTGGAGGAAGTCCTCGAGAGCCTCGACGAACGCGAACTACGTATCATCCGTCTCTATTTCGGACTAGACGGCAGCGAATCGCTGACGCTGGAACAGATCGGCGGCCTGATGGGCTTGACCCGCGAACGCGTGCGCCAGCTCAAGGAGCGCGCCCTCGGCAAATTGCGCCACCCGGCTCGCTACCAGGCACTGCTCGCCTTGATCGACGAGACCGATGTCTATTAAGCGCTGCCCATAGCACTGTTTGACAAAAGCCGGATACCCTACTTTAGGGTGTCCGGCTTTTTGGTGTGCCTGTAAATTAGCACCGATAGAGGAACGTTAATGCACCGAACGAAACGTGCGCTATTCACAGTTATCACTTGTAAGCTGATTCTCGTAGCTTGTTTTGCTCTAGGCGAATTGGCAGTTCGCCTATTCTATAAAACTCAACTTGAGATACAACGCGACGAACGAAGTTTAACCTACCGCTACGATGAATTATTGGGTTGGTTTCCCAAGGAAAGCAATCAACAGAAATTCACGGGCTATAGAACCATTTCGGTTAAGCACAATTCGTATGGGTTTCGCGATCATGAATACCAAATAAAAGATAAACCCCGCATCGCTTTTTTAGGAGATTCTTTTGTATGGGGATTTGACGCTGAAGAAGACGAACGATTTACCAATAAGCTTCAGAAATTGATTCCTCAGTGGGAAGTCCTAAATCTCGGCGTAAGTGGCTATGGAACGGACCAAGAATTCCTACTGCTAAAAAAATGGCATCCCATCATTCAACCCAATATAGTTTTCTTGGTTTACACGGCTGGCAGTGACGACTTAGACAACCTAAAAAAAATTAATTTCCACCGATACTTTAAGCCATACTTTACGGTTACAGACGAGATTCTCACACTCAAAGGAGTACCCGTTCCCAAAGGGGCAGATTATCTATTTCAGGATTACCCCGTTTTATTCAGTAGCTACTTCGTCCGTGGGCTTATAAGAGCTATCGATAACATAAGAGCTTGGGATGGACTCAATCGCTCTACGAATCCAACCATCTATATACTTCGCGAAATGAACGAATATCTCAGGTCTAAGAACACTCAATTCGCAATCGGCTTCCACGGCTATACATCAATCCCCTTTGGCGACAAAGAGCGCCAATTCTGTGACCACATAGGGATCCCCTGTATCGATTTGAGCACGCAGCTCGTTTATCCGGGAACCGGGAATCACTGGACCCCACAGGGACATGACCTCGTGGCACAGCGGATCTATAAATTTCTTCATCAATAACTGAGCTTATAACACCCCACTCCCAATAACGATCTGGCACCTCTTCACTCCTTGTCCGATATAATCTGAGCCATACGATCGTTTCACTCTGAGAGTAACAGCTTGTAGAAGCGTCTGCCGATCGCTATTTTTACGTATTTAGATGATCTTAGCACCAATGCCATGAAAAAGAACAAAAGAAGCGACACCAAAGCACGTAGTCCCCGCGAGTATCTACAGTCGATGCACGGACGCGATGACTTGCATTCCATCGGCCAATTGGGCCTGTGGTCCACCTTTGTCAACGAAGAAGCGGTGCGTCGTTTCGCCGCCCTATCAAAGGCAGAGCGCCGCGCTTTTTTTGAGCGCTACGCAGAGGGCATGAGCGACGAGCCTTCCTCTAATGAAAATAAAAAACCGCGCAGCGCATCACACGCTCCTCTCGCTGCCGACTACCGCCTCTTTGATCTGTCCCCTCACGCTAGTATGGCCCAGGTCCACAGCCGCTACCGCGAGCTAGCCCTCACCTTTCACCCCGACCGCAACGACGGCGACACCGAACTTATGCAGAAAATAAACGAAGCCTACCT
>JBLHGI010000120.1:0-15910 GCA_047616505.1 Planctomycetota bacterium | reverse complement strand
TTCCGAATCGCCTCGCGCCATTTATCTCAAACCTCCTGAAATACCTAAACTAAAGCCCACACGGCAGAGATTGCCTTTAGATAAGCCCATTGCGTATCATTACGCAAAACCAAGTGACAAACCATTCTATTCATCGTTGACACCAATATAGCATCAGTCCTTTAAAACAGACGCCAACAGTCTCCTTATGAACCTATGACAACTTGGATCATCGCCAACCCCGTCGCCGGCGGTGGCCGCGCGCGCGCGCGCGCCGAACAAGCAGCGCTCGCCCTACAAAGTGCCGGCCGAAAGATCGAATTACACTATACCAACCAAAAAGGCGATGGGCGCCGCCTCGCCGAACAAGCCGTGGGCGACGAGGCGCGCACGCTGATCGTCTGCGGCGGCGATGGCACGATTAGCGAAACTCTACCCGCTTTAGTGGGCAGTTCCACGACCCTCGCCCTACTGCCCTTTGGAACGGCGAACGATTTAGCCCGCGCACTCGGTATTCCACGCGATATAACAGGAGCCGTACGCTATCTACTCTCGGGCCAGCCCGCACCGATTGATCTCGGCCAAATCGGCGACCACTACTTCTCCACCGTAGCCGCCTTTGGTTTTGATGCAGAGGTCAGCGAGGCGATGAGTCTGGGGCAAGCCCCCCTCGCGGGAACCTTGGGTTATTTGCTGCAAACGCTGCGCCACTTGCGCCATTTTCGCCCGCCGCAGGTAGTCCTGCGCGGCGCCTTTGGAGAAATCGAGCAACGCATCTTTTTAGTTGCCGTGGGCAATACGCGTTCCTATGGCGGCGGCATGGCCATTGCGCCACAAGCCAATCCCCACGACGGTCTCTTCGACGTGTGCATCGCCAACGAGGTTTCTACCGCCACCGCACTTTCGTTGCTCCCGCGCATTTTTTCCGGGCACCATATAGACCACCCATCGATACGCATTGTGCGCACCGACTTCCTAGAGATCGACTGTGGGGAAAGACGACTGCTGTACGCAGACGGTGAGCGAGTAGGGCAAACGCCCCTTACCCTACATACAGCAGCTGCAGCGCTGCAAATTCTACTCCCCGTTTAAGAAGTCTAAAAGGACTTTTCCCCGCTTGCTTCGGCCTAGCTTAATGTGCATATTCCCCACCTCATAGCAGATTTACCCTTTTATCAATTCATTTATCTATTTGCCGCTAAAAGACTAAACTCATGGCCACCAGGGCACAAAAAGTCCGGCTAGCCCTCTTCTTTGTCGTCGCAAATTCGGTGCTAGCCTTATTCCTTATTACAGTGGTCGGCACCCACTTGCTACGCAAGAGGGATCACTATACTATCGAGTTTACCGGCATGCCCGTCAGCGGTCTCAACAAAGGGGCTGCCGTTAAGTATTTGGGCTTTAACGTTGGCCGCATTGAAGACATCTTTATTTCATCCAATGATGTCAGCACGGTCGTCGTCGAAATTTCCGTGGAACAACGCAATGCGGAAAATGCCATCCGCACCGATACGGAAGCGCGCATGGCTGCACTCGGCATTACCGGTCTGAAATACATTGAACTCTTTGGTGGTAGCAACGAAGCCCCCCTACTTCCCCCGAGTTCGCGCATTCAAGCCAGCGATACTTTTTTTAGCAATATGCAGGAGCGCGCCGAAGTCCTCGGCGCCAAGGTGGAATCGGCCGTCGACAACCTCAACCAATTACTCAGCTCGGAAAATCGGCGCTCCTTCACCCGCCTGCTCTCCAATTCCGGCGACCTGATGGCAACGACCAACGACCTGATGCAAGACAATCGAGGCGCGCTTGATTCTACGCTTGTGCAAATGGCAGCCACCAGCAAGAACCTAGCCTCTGCCACCCATACGATGGCCGCGACAATGGACTCTATGCACAATCTGCTCACCGGCGCGAAGCTACAGCACTCTATCGACGACTTACAGGTAACGATGGCCGGCCTACGCCAGCAAATGGAGGGCCCCGTGCCACTGCTAATAGCGCGTATGGACACTATGGTGAGCAATGTCGACCGCACGTTTATCGGCATAGACCAAACCGTTGGCGCCAGCCGGCAGAACCTGCTGCGCTCCATGCAAGACCTAGAGGAAACTTTGCAGAATATCCGCGAGACCACCGAACTCATCCGCGAAAACCCAGCCGTTTTGATTCGCGGGGGAGGCCGCAGCAGTGAATAGGCGTCTATCCTTATTTCTGCTGTCTATGCTGCCCCTCCTGCTGGCTTCTTGCGCACAGTTGCTCGGTGGCAATGCCGAATTGCCACAGCGCCGCTTTTACGATTTCAGGGCCGAGCCCGTGCGCAATGCCCTGCCCAATTCGGAGCGACCTTATGCCGCGCAGGTGCAGATAAAACCCTTCGCGGTACAGCGGGCCTATAACCGCACGGAGATCATCTTTCGGCGCGACCAATACGAACTGCACCGCGACCCCCTGCACAGTTGGATCACTCGCCCCGGCGACCTTTTCACCGATGCAATGCAACAATATTTGCGCGAGGGAAACCTCTTTACTTTCGTCGGCGGCGACCACGACTTCTACGAACGCCGCCCCGACTATATACTAAGCGGCACGGTCAAGGCCATAGAGCGCTTTGACAGCGGTGACATATGGGCTGCCCATCTGGCCATCGCGATACAGCTAGTGCGTCAAGAAGATTCCTTCGTCATATGGCAAAAAGATTTCGACGAGGAACGCCAGGTATTCTTCCCCGAGATGAAACACACAATAGCAGCCTTCAGCCAGATCCTGAACCAGCAAATGGAGTCTTCTATGCGCGAGATAGACTTTATTTTTCTCAATATGAATCGCGCCAACAGCGGCGGTGTGCCCGTCGATTTTGACAAGCTGGCCGTTGGCGAAGCACTCGCCGACACCGTTTTACAAATAGAGGTAGATACCGACGAGAAAGACTACGAACTCTTACCCGGTAAATTGGCCCACTAATACCATGACTCGTCTTTTAGCCTTCGCACTCTGCACGCTCTTCTTTGCTTCTGCCCTGCAAGCCCAGGACAAGAGCTATACCTGGATTGCCGCCCCTTCGCGCGGCCAACTCGAGCGCGACCCGACGCTGATTGCCAAGGGCAAGGGTTTTCTCTTTGTGCCCACCATGACCAACGCCCTGAACGAACCGAGCTATCGCGTATTCCAGGGCAACAAGGAAGTCGCCGACGCCAATACCGGCACGGGCGTAATGCTTTCCCCTGGTTATTATGAGGTCTATATCGGCTCGGGATCGATTGCGCAAATGATGAGCCGCACAGTCGAAGTTCGCGAGGAACTCATCACGCTAGTCAAGCCCTTCTGGGCTGGACTGGTCATCAACGTGATCGAAGCCAACCGCACCTCGGTCAACGAGTCCTATGAACTCTACTGGCAGGATCAGCAGGAAAACTACGGCATCGGTTTTGGCATTGAGGAAGAACGCGGCGAAGCCGTAAAGACGTGGTTGCTGCCCCCTGGTGTGTACACCGTGCTCAGTGTGGGTGACAATATTTCGACAACGCGCAAGTTCAGCGTGCGCTTAGAGCCGGGCGAATTGGTGCAGCGCAACCTCGTCATCGACACCAATAGTCAAAGTTTTATCGGCTTCTATCCCCCGACCCTACAGGGCCTGCTCAGCCAGGGGCGTTCATCCAACTGGAAAACCTCTTGGCAGCTGAGCGGCTCGACCCAGTTTGCCACTTCGCAAAACACTACGGGTGTAGACCTGTCGGTTTTCTCACTCTCGACTCAGATATTCGGACGCGCCACCTATAATTCAGACAATGCTTTTGCCAATTTGCGCCTGATATTTGAGGAGGGATTCACCCGCGAAGAAGGCGATGCCTTTCGCAAGTCGATTGACGATTTTGACCTGCGTGGGACCTATATATACCGTGGATTTTCCGAGCGCTTTGGCCCGTATTTGCGCGGAGAATTATCGACCAAACTCTTTGCCACTGAAGCGCGCTTTGACCAGCAACAACAATTGTACCAAATCGACGCCGACGGCGATACCACCCGCGTATTATCTGACGTCAACGACTTTACCCTTTCGCCAGCCCTCAGCCCATTAGCATTCAGCCAGGGACTCGGCATCAACGCGCAGTTAGTGCGTAGTTTCCAACTCAACTTGGCCATGCGCGTTGGACTAGGGGCCCGCCAGACCTACGTTTTTGACACCTTTGACCTGAGCCAAGACCGCACGAGCGCACGGCAGATCAAGAGCGCTAAGAGCACCGGCCTCGAGGCACTTCTCGTGCTCGACTCACGTCTATCCAGCTTTATCAGCCTCGACTCCGAATTCGACCTGCTCATCCCCGAAGTCAAAAGCAAGAGCTGGGAATTTACCTGGGAAAACCGCTGGCGCATTAATCTCAGCCGTTTTATCAACCTCGATCTCGTGGTCAACTTCGAGCGCCAAAAACCCCTCAATCGCCTGCAGTCCGAACAACAGGCACTGCTGCGCTTCGTCTACTTATTATGAACCAAGTACGCAGCGATGGCCGCACTCTGGTCTTTAGCGGCGTTCTCGGCATCGGCAATCTCGCTCAGATTGATAGCCGCGTGCGGGAACTGCTAGAGGCGGGGCCCGCCGGCGACTGGATCGCCGACCTACGCGAATTGGAACACCTCGACACCGCCGGCGCCGTTTTCCTGCATCGCCTTCCTAGCGCCATTGCAGATCGCCAGATACAACTGCAGAACTTGCCAGAGCATTTACAGCCCTTCTTCGACTTTGCCAACCCGGGCCAACGAGAAACACCCCGGCCCACCCCCGATCAGCCCGTCCTCGAATCACTCGGCGAACGCATTGCTAATTTTAACACTCAGGCTCTCGACTTTCTCTATCTGATGTCGGATCTGACCTATTTCGCCATACACTCTATCCTGCACCGAGGGGGTATCCGCCGCGATTCCTTCGTCGACCAAGCCTATGCCATTGGGGCTCAGGCCCTCCCCATCATCGGCCTCATCATATTTCTCATCGGGGCCGTTTCAGCCCTACAATCGGCCGTGCAATTGCGCCAATTCGGCGCCGACATCTTTGTCGCCGACCTCCTGGCCATCGGCATTACCCGCGAGTTGGGCCCCCTGATGACGGCCATCATGGTCTCTGGGCGTTCGGGCTCGGCCATCGCCGCCGAAATTGCTACCATGAAATTCACGGAAGAGTTGGATGCCCTGCACACCATGGCCCTAGAACCGCTGCGTTTTGTCGCCGTGCCCAAGCTTTGGGCCATGGTTATTTGCATGCCTCTACTAACCATTATGGCCGACTTCATTGGCATCCTCGGCGGCACCTTTGTCGGCGTCACCTCTATGGGCATCGCCCCAACTGCATTCTTAAACCAGGTCGTATCCTCGCTCTTTCTCAAAGATATACTTACTGGCCTGACCAAGAGCGTATTCTTCGCCTGGATCATCACGATCATCGCCGTCTACCGCGGCCTCAACTTCAGCGGTGGCGCCGTCGGTGTCGGTCGGGCAATCACTTCCTCCGTCGTCAGTTCCCTCGTCGGCATCATCGTGCTCGACCTTATCTTCAACCTGCTCTTTTATTGATTATGGAAGCGGCAATCGACATCGAAGAGCTCTGCGTAGCCTACGGCGACACCGTCGTACTCGACGGCGTAGATGCCCGCATCAACAAAGGCGAAATCGCCGTAATACTTGGTGGCAGTGGCTGCGGTAAGAGCACCCTGCTCAAAACGATTATCGGCCTGGTGCCACCGCGCTCGGGACGCGTTGAAATTTTGGGATTCGACGCAGCTGACCTCGATGAAGAAACTCGACCATCACTCTTAGTGCGACTCGGCGTCATGTTCCAGTACGGCGCCCTACTCAACTCGCTAACGATTGCCGACAATATCGCTCTGCCGTTGGAAATGCATACAGAGCTATCGAGCGAACTCATCGAAGCCATCGTGCGCACACGGCTGGCCAGCGTCTCTTTGAGTCATGCCTACGACCTCTTCCCGAACGAACTATCCGGGGGGATGCGCAAACGCGCGGCGTTGGCGCGCGCCATGACGCTCGATCCAGAAATTTTATTCTGCGACGAACCCAGCGCCGGCCTCGACCCCGTAACTGCGGCCGAAATCGACGAGTTACTGCTGACGCTCAACAGGGAGTTGGGCACCACCCTCGTCATCGTAACACACGAGTTGCTCAGTATCGGCCGCTTAGATGGCCGTCTGATCATGCTCGATCAAGGGCGCGTAGTTTTTACGGGCTCCGTCGAGCAAGCCCACCGTTCGGAGCACGAGATCGTCTACCCATTCTTCCACCCCGGCGAGCAATCGACATGATTAAATCTATCATCGTCGCCGTCAGCACCAACGGTGCCATCGGCCGCGACAACGACATCCCCTGGCACTATCCCGCCGATATGAAACACTTCCGCGACACCACGCGTGGCTATCCAATCATTGCGGGTCGCAAAACGTACGAATCCTTTCAAGTTCGCCCTCTTCCCAAACGGCTCAACATCGTGCTCAGCCGCGACGCCAACTACCAAGCCGAGGGAGGCGCGCACGTCTGCACCTGTCTACAAGCAGCATTCACACGCGCAGAAATAGAGGATAAGGGCAAGGTCTTTATACTCGGCGGCGCAGAAATCTATCGCCAGGCCCTACCGCTTACAGATGAGATGGTTATTACGTTCGTGCCAGAAGAGATTGAGGGCGATGCTTTTTTCCCCCCGTGGGATCGGGGCGAGTGGAACGAGATCGAACGGCGACAAGAGGAAAATTTGGTCTTTGCCACCTATCGACGTCGCTAGTTTTTAGACGTCTTTTCTTTTAAAAGCAATATCGGCAAACTGAGTCCCCGCCCCACCGCGCACATAGCTCAGGCGCAAAAAATCGAAAACTTCAAAACCGCGCTGATCCATCGCCGCTATCAACTCGGCAAAACCATAGGCTCCCTCAAAGCGCGGCGCCACGGAAACCTCGGCTATGACCACATCGATGCGACGCAAGAACTCGTCTCCCCCTTTTATCACTTCTAACTCATACCCCTCCGTATCGATCTTTAGCAAGATCGGCCCCTCAAGATCGGCGTAGACTTCGGACAGAGAATCGAGCGTCGTCATTTCGATTCGCCGTGTTTCTAAAGACGAACCCGTATCGGTAAGTTTGGTGCGCGCATGTAGTGAAGATCGCGTGAGAATGCTTGGGTCCACGTGGATTTCGCACTCTTGTTCGGTTGCTCCGAGCGCCTTGTAGACGATATCGCAGCGATATTGAGCAGCGATGTGCTCTAGGTGCTCCTCGTAATCGCGCAGTGGTTCGACTAGGAGAAAGCGCGCCTTGGGAAATGCGCGATACAGTTCCCAAGTACCAAAGCCCACACCGACATCGATCACCGTGCGCGCATTCACCAGTCCAGCGAGATGAGTTGGCGTCCAGCGGCGATGCCGAAGATCGTAACCGAGGCCCCTTAAGAGCTTTTTAAACACAGTTTTCCTTTCGCCCGATCTGTCTTATTTTTATTGGTGTTCACCCACTTATTTCCGTAAAGGTACACAATGTTTGAAAAATTGGATATGGCCCCGGCCGACCCCATCTTGGGGCTCAGTTCCGCCTTCAAGGGCGACTCCAACCCGCAAAAAATAAACCTCGGCGTTGGCGTATATCAAGATGCCAGCGGCCAGACTCCGATTTTGGATTCTGTCAGAGAGGCTGAAAAGCGCATTTTAGCCCACGCGACTTCTAAAAGTTATCTGGCAATCGACGGTACGCCCGAATATGGCCAAGCCGTTCAAAGCTTACTTGTCGGTGCTGAACACGAAATGATCGCCAGCGGTCGCGCCATCACCGTCCAGAGCCCGGGCGGCACCGGTGCCCTGCGCATTGCCGGCGATTTTCTTCAACGTCACTATCCTCGGGCGCGGCTCTGGCTCAGCCAACCGACTTGGGCCAACCATCCGAAAATTTTTGCCGCCGCCGGTCTCGAAGTACAGACCTACGCCTATTTTGACGCGGCAAATAGCAGCCTCGACTTTGATGCATTCTTGCAGGCTCTCAAAGCCATACCCGCCGGCGATATCGTCCTCCTGCACGGCTGCTGCCACAACCCGACAGGGGTCGACCCCACCCCAGAGCAGTGGGCTCAAATCGCCGAAGTCGCACAAGAATGCGGCTGGTTGCCATTAGTCGACTTTGCTTATCAGGGTCTCGGCGACGGGTTAGTAGAGGATGCCGCTGGTCTGTTGGCGCTGTGCCGTCCCGGCCAGGAGTTACTCGTAGCCTCCTCTTTTTCCAAAAGCTTTGGCCTCTACCAAGAGCGCATCGGTGCCCTGACGCTCGTAGCAACCGATACCGATGCCGCCGCCCGCGCGCTGAGTCATCTCAAAATTGCCGTGCGCACCAGCTACTCCAATCCACCGGCGCACGGTTCGGCCATCGTCACCGAAATATTGTCTGACGCGGTCTTGCGCACACAGTGGGATGGAGAAGTAGCCGCCATGCGCGCGCGGATCAATGGCATGCGCAAACTCTTCGTCGAGACGCTCAAAGCAAAGGGCGCGACAGGTGATTTTTCCTTTATTACACGCCAGCGTGGCATGTTTTCGTATTCCGGTCTCAACGACGAACAGGTGCAGGCACTGCGCGATACCTATTCGATTTATATCGTCGGCGATGGGCGCATCAATGTGGCGGGAATGACGGAAAAAAATATGGAACCGCTGTGCGAGGCCATAGCGGCAGTGCTATAAAGAATCATCCTGGGGCTATTTACAAGCGAACGGATCTGGGGGCGGCATATACCTTCTACTGCCTACCCCAGGTCCAATACGCCTTATTGCACGACAAAACTCACAGCGCGCACGACCACTGGCGTGCCCTTAAAAACCTCTGCTCGACTCTCCAGCCGCGTGCCATCGCTATATACAAAGGTCTCCGCATCGCTGCGGACTAAGTCCGCAGCCGCGCGCTTAACCTCGATGTTTACTTCCCCCTGAAAAGAGCGGCGCAGAAAATTGACCAAGAGCTCGTCTTGTTTTTCTAGCCCGGAAAAGCGATTCACTTGTCCCTGTTCCACCAATTCGCTCAGACGCTCGAAAAAGTCACCTGTATTTTCCTCCAGCAAGCGCGGTCCTGCTAAAAAATAGAGCGTATAGACCTGGTCTAATTCGTTGGGGCCAACCAAGCCGTTTTCCGATGGGCCATAGTGCAATAGCCCCGAATAGACATATTCGTCGGGTACCAAGGTGACAATTTCACTCTCGGAGCTATAGAGGAAAGCGTATACCTGAGCGTCGCGATTCAAACGATAGCGAAGCTGTATCTTATCGCCCTCCTGCAGGCTCCCCCCATCGCGCAGCTCAACCCTCCGGCGTATCCCCCCCTCAGCACGCAAAACCACTACGTGCAAATCCACCTCCAGTGGCAATCCATCCCCTCCTAAACCGGCTGCACGAGCGCGCTGTGCCACTTCATCTCGCACATGACGAGCGGCAATCCGCCGCGTCTCCGACTGCACAATTTCTCGGCCGGAATGCCCGACGACAAAGAGGCGCACATACATCCACTCCGCATCTTCTTGTAAACGCCCCCCTAAAAGCAAATGCCCAGCCTCTGCTTTTCCCCCTATAACTGAGTCGCCAGGCCACTTGCCCACCGCGCTATCGGCCAAGGCAAACCGTATGCCCGCCCGCACCAAAGCCGAGACCAAATAGTCATCTAACGCCCGCGTCGCCTCCGTCTGCACCCCACTGGCATCGCGCAAACCGACCCAAACCATCTGGCCATCCGCCGCATCCTTGCTAACGTGAACTAAATTTTCGGCAAGAGCTGCCAACTCGGCGCGATCCCCAATTTTCTTGCCAAAGGGCATACAAGCAGCCAACAGGACCACCAGCCATACTGCTCTTGTCAATATCATCAACCTCACCATCAACTTCTCCTTGCCCGCGCGCGCGTCTGCGCCAACAGCCGGCCCCAAAGAATCCGCGCCTGCTTGAGGATCTCCCTCCGTTCCATGTCGCGCTCGGGGATTTGGTCAAAGACATTGTGCAGCGCAGTAAAAGCAGGTGTACCAAGTGTAAATACATGTTCTAACAGCGTTGAGTAATGCTCCGACTTGTCCAAACGCACCAAGATCGAAGCAAGCATAAAATCGCTGTCCTGATCATCGGCACCAAAGCGCTGCAACGAATTTTTATAAGTGCGTATATACATCATAACCCCGCTGGGATCCGACGTGAGGCGGTGCGGGCGATCCTGCAACAATCGACATACCAATTCATCTTCGTGCAGATTGACCTTGCGCACCACATCAACCACCCCATCGAGGCTATCGAGAGCCACACAAGCCCGCGTCACGATCTTCTGCTTGCGGCTCTTAAAGACCTCCCATTCATCTTCTTCAACCATGCGCTGTGCGCGCACGAGGCCCTCGAGTTCCGCGCGGGCGACCTCTCCCATTTTCCCAACTTCTATGGCGATGTCTCCGTAGTTTTCCGCCTTGTCGAGACGAATTAAAACTCCAGCTAAATACCGTTCCCCGTCTTCATCTAATCCTTCGCGCCCAATGGCCCGGCAGCGTCCCATGCGCGAAAAGACCCCAGCCGGGTCCGAGCTCAAAGAGCATAAATACATCCACAACGGGTGCATTAGGTCCCGCACCTCGCTGTCCTCGCTCTCGGCGTAGGCGACAAAGAAACCGCGCAACCCGCGTGCACCCAAACCGACGATCGTCTGTAAAAAAACAGCGCGCGGTTTGGGAATGATACTCTTGCCCAGCGTCGTTTTAAGAGGCCGTCGTTCAAAGCGCATCGAGTCGCGATAATCGTGCAGGGCATCGGCAAAACTGAGCGGCTCGATAGACTGCTTCCCCGCAATGGCCAATTCACGAGCGGCTCCATGGATAATATCGCGGTCAAAGAGAAAGAGCTTGGGGTAGTCAAAAACCTGGGCAATCCGCTCCATCTTGTCCTGGGCCCAGCGTTTCTCGCGCTCGGGATCAAAGAGCGCCCGCGCCAAAGCAAAGGGGTCTCCCTGCGCGGCATCTGCTGGTTTTATAGTGAGCAGGCACGCGCGGTAGGCATCGGCAAACTCACCCAGCTCCGAGCGATTGGCATCGACACTGTCGCGCCGATGGGTGTTGTGGCGTTCGATCAACTTCAACTGCAGCGCTTCGCCCAGGCGATAATTGGGCAGCTTACTCACGGTCTCGCTATAGGCTTTGATGATATCGACTAAGAGCAAATAGTCCAGCAACATCCACGATGTATAGATCAGCCCCTCGGCAAGGGCCCAATAGTCGTAGCCGCGTTCTTCGGCGGCGTGTAGCAATATCTCAGGCAGGTAAATTGTGCGGCGACGACAGCCGATATGCAGCGCCTGATGGCAGCGGTAATTTTCAAAAAAGAGCAGACTATCGCTGCGCACCAAAGTCAAGCTCAAAGGCGCATCGAGTAGGGCTTCGCGCAAATTATCGGGTATTTTCTTTAAGACCTTCCACAGCAACAGCACCAGCGGATCGCCAGCGTGCAATTTGAACAGACGCTCGTCATCGGGAAAATAGGGCAGGCGAGTCTGTTCTCCCAACAAAACGGTCTTGCGACCAGCGGCGATAGACCAATTGATCTGTTCATGGCGCACCTCACCATCGTAGAGACCGAGATTGGCCTCCTGTTCATTGGTAGTACTAGGCGAGCTCGTCACAGGTCATAACCTCCTGAATGAATATAATTGCCCCCTATGTTTTTGTCATGCCGCGCCCGTTCTGATTGACAGTCGCGAGGTAGACTTTTATTATTGGGCAACACCCCAAAGACTCTCCCCTCCCTGTCTTCTAATAACAACATCGCGAAAATGGGCTCATGAATACTGGCATCCCGTCTTGTTCCGCGCGTATAGTTATCGCACTCGCACTCACATTCTGGGCGGCTTGCAGCGCTCCACCGGCTCCACCAGCCCCTAACGAGCGCCCCGTGGCCGAGGCCGGAGACGAACAGATCGTCTCCACGCAGACCCAAGTTACAGTCAGCGGCGCCGATAGCAACGACCCCGAAGGGGCTATTTTAAGCTTCTCTTGGAATGCCGCAGTAGAAAATCCAACACCCGCAATCTTCCCGGAAGAACAGGTGAGTTTCCGCTTTACTCCGACGATCGCCGGCACCTATATATTTATTTTAACGGTATCTGATGGCGAATTGACAAGCCAGCCCGATTCGGTGCGCATCACAGCAAGCAGCAGTGGTAACCGCGCCCCCACCGCCGATGCCGGCCCCGACTTTGTCATAGGCGCCGGAGCATCCGTCCCGCTTTCGGCCCTCAACAGCAGCGACCCCAACGGCGACCAGCTAAGCTATTTCTGGGGCGTAATATCAGCCCCGGACAGCATCGCATTAGATGATTCTACCGCCGCACAGACGCGCTTTACCGCTACGACCAGCGGCGAGTATCGCTTCCTTTTGCGGGTCAGCGATGGCGAATTGAGTTCGACAGACGAAGTCATCATCCTCGTGCGCGCGGCGGGAAATCTACCCCCTGTAGCCCAAGCCGGCGAGGACCAACAAGTTGGCATGGGCGAACTCGTCATTCTCGATGGAACACTGAGCAGCGATCCGGATGGCGATGCGCTCGAACTCCTCTATCACTGGAGCATCGGCCTGTCTCCCACCGGCGCAGCAGTGACCCTCTCAGATTCCACCGTTGCCCAACCGACCTTTATCGCCAGCCAACCGGGCGCGTACGTCTTTGGATTAGAGGTAGCCGATGGCAGCCTGACTAGCCTACAAGATGTAGTCACCATCACCGTCCTCGAACGCATATTCAACGAACAGGACGGCATGATCGAAGTACCAGCAGGTGCATTTGTTATGGGGTCAGCCGTGGGATCTCCCGATGAAGGCCCTCCCCACCGCCTCGAAATGAGCACCTATTGGATCGATAAATTCGAAGTAACGGTTGCCCAATACCAAGCCTGCGTGGCTTCGGGGGCCTGCACAGAAGCAGGGCAGACGGCTGGCTGTAATTCAACGCGCGTAGACCGCAGCGACCACCCCATCAATTGCATCAATTGGGAACAGGCCTCCATCTACTGCCTATCGGCATCCAAACACCTGCCAACAGAGGCCGAGTGGGAACGGGCTGCCCGCGGCGACGATGGGCGCACGTACCCTTGGGGCGACGACTTCCCCAGCCTAGACCGGCTTAACTACAACAATTTTTTAGGCAGCACCGTCGAAGTCGGCACCTATCCTCTTGGCATCAGTTTTTATGGACTACATAATATGTCCGGCAATGTGCAGGAATGGACCGCCGATTTCTACACCGCCGACTATTACGCCAATAGCCCCACGTCTGATCCACAGGGCCCCGATAGCGGCACACTACGCGTCGTGCGCGGTGCCAGCTGGAGAATCGGCATACCACAAGAAGTGCTGACGACGACCGTGCGCTTCGCCTTCGTTCCCGGCAACGGCGACAGCTCGCTCGGGTTCCGCTGCTCAGCCGAAACACCACCGGTCCCTTAGCTCATAGCCGACGTACAACACAGGAGTTGCCCGAGCTTATGCACCGCACTAAATTAGAGAAACCTTTACCCTCTTCTCCCATCCATCGTGCACATGAATCCTTCTAAACACCCCATACTCATTGTAGAGGACGAGCCCCCGATCCGAACTCTATTGGCCCGTCTCCTCGAAGGAGCTGGCTACGAGACGGTGCAGGCCTCGAGCGCCGAAGCCGCCCTTAGCGAAATAAGGCACCGGCAATTCGCACTCATACTACTCGACCTACATATGCCGGGACAGATCGATGGAGAAGAATTCCTTTACCAAATGCGCGATAGCGGTCACGATGTGCCAATTATCGTGGTCTCTGGCTGGGTCGATGACGACGTGGCCGACCACCACCCCGATTCCGTTTATGCCGTGCTAAAAAAACCCATCCAAAATACCAAGCTCATCGCAACGGTGCGCGAGGCTCTATCCACCGATCCGCTGCAAGACCTCTAAAAAAACCCGTAAACACCTATTAAAAAAGCTCGGCTCTTATTATAAAGAGCCGAGCTTGCCACTAGGGTATTCGATTATCGCGTTGGATAGGCGCGACAACTTTCAAGGCCATCGCGTGGGATCTTCGCGACGGCTACCTGCATAATATCGGCACGTCTCCCCATCTCTACAGTTTTTATTCTTATCACGGCGCTATTGCTGTAAACGCCCGAGTACCGGGACTAACCAATCCGCGGCAACTCGTTCCCAACTCATGGCCGATGCCGTCTCGTAGCCGGCTCGCAGACGCGCCGCGCGCTTCTGTGGTCCTACCTGCAAACGCACCGCCAGAGCTTCCGCCACGATGCGCCCCTGTTCCTTCTCTGCTCTGGCACTGATCTCATCGCCGATCTGCCACGGCTCAATAGAATCTTGCTCCACAGACAACTGGGTATAATTACCAACGATCAGACCATCAAATCGACCGCCTGCCGGTTGACTGCGGTCGACAAACCCCACACAACCACACACATCACTCACAACGCTCACGGCCCCAAAGCCCAGCGGCTCTACCTGCGCTATGCCGAAAGGCTCGTAAATCGACTGGCCAAATTCGACGTCGCAACCGCGCCTTAGGTCGGCAAAACTAATATCCTCTGGCACCCAATCACCGCAGCTCGTCCGATCCCAACCGAATTGGTTTACAAAGAGCACCCGCACGGAGCGCGAACGCGCATTAAAAGCGCGCACCAACAGATCGAATTCGAGCTCGGCCGAGCTTAGGTCGGGCCACCCCTCGCGGTGAACCAGTGGCCAGCCATATTCGGCCTCCATCGCGCGCACGGCCTCCGGGCTGCGCCGCCCCACCTCCGATGTCAGCGCGATGAGTACCGCACGCTGTCCGCGCTCGACGAGTATCTCATCTATATGCTCTAGGACCAGCAAATCTCGCCACAGTCCTTTACTGCGCACCAGGCGTGTCACATGCGTAAAAACCCAGTCGGGCTGCCACCCCAGCAAATTGCCGCAGAGCCCCTTCAACTTGTCCGCTGCTACCGCTTTTTCTTTTGTACTCAGCTCCACTGCCGGCACCCCATTATACACCAAATCAATCTCGCGCTCCGCAAATTCCGCCCCCAAGAAGCGCAGCTCTTCTACTACGAGATCACCGACGGCTAGCACCGCATCGCAACGCCAGGCCTGACGCACTAGCGCGTGTTTAAAAAAGCTATCCTGTGGCCCGTAATAACGTTCGATATAGGCGCCTTCCGCCCGTCCGCGCCTCAACGCGTTATAAAAAGACACGTCGCGCCCCGGACGATCTTCGACGAGCGGACGCACCGTAGCGACTTCGTGCGCGTAGAACAGCGTTTTAAAACGCGGGTCTCCCACCATGATGGTCTTATACGCAAACCCCAGCCCCATAAACTCGTGTGCCAACACGTGACAGGGGTCGGCCCCATCGCCCAATAGGGCGACTAAGCCAGCATAACCTGGTTCGGACAGGCGCAGATACTGTTCGTATTCCCACTCGTGCTCGTAGCGGCGCGAATCGATGCCCATTTCGTGGGATAGATAGTATTTAAAATCGCCGAGTCCAAACGGTTCGATGCTCGTATCGACGAGCAACACCTCGACCCATACCTCGTGCCCTTCGTGGCGCAGCGGTCGGCGGCCATACACTAGGCCCACGCCGAAATGCATCTCGACCTGGCGGATTGCAGACCCCACCTCATCCGACCAAATGCTATGCATTTGGTCGTACAGCACTTCGCCATCCCCCCCCAAAGGCTCGTCGCGCCCCTCTTCTTGTATTAGTGGACCAATAAGCAGTGTGCGCCCCACGGCGCTCTGGTAGGCGTCAGCGGTTATCAAACCCCGCAGCACCGTGCCAATACCCCCAGCTTGGCGTACGGCCTCGTGTGTCACGTGTGCCAATGTCAACATAGTTCAATCTCCGCAGTGAATATAAAAGGG
>JBLHGI010000119.1:0-15969 GCA_047616505.1 Planctomycetota bacterium | reverse complement strand
TCTAGCTTCGCCGGGAACGCGGATCCAGTTCGAAAACTCGTCTGGTCAGGTTCTTGGCGATATGACGAACTTATTTGGTTTTCATTCCAAAGTGCAATTGGGCGATTTTTCGAAGCTAGGCTTTACGTATCTAAATATTTCAAATTTTTCAACGGGGCGGAAGCTGGGCGACAACTCGTTGAACGGCGTGTTGACCGAGGCGCAAAATGGAGGGAATGTCGAGACGGTCGTCCTACGTCTGTCTGATGATTCCCCAGAGGATGGACGAGGAGGGGCACAGCTCTTTGCCGAGCGCATTATAATCAACGGCGTCGATCACCCCGAAATTGTGCCCTCGCCTCGCGGGGGAGTGCGTCGCTCTGGTGTTATTGAGGCCAATGGAGCCGAAACGCTAGAACTCACCTATAATATAGCTCGCGACTTTCGCCAGCAGCCCGATGATCAGATCACGACCTTTCAAGAGATCCAAGAAGTTGAGTTCGAGCTGGTTATCTCTAATGATTATAGAATTGACATAACTTCCAACTTACAGGTCAACAGCCAAGGTGAGCCTGTATTTCTCGTCGTAGAACGCGCGCACGGCAATGTCAGTGATGGTTCAAACCAGCGTTTTATTCGCTTTGAATACGGGCTACCCACCGGTAAGGATATCGTTGGCTTGACCTTTGATATGGACGACGTTAAGGGTTTTAACTTGCGTTCGGAAATTGCTCTCAGCCGCGACTATCGCCGTTTTCCCAATCAGAACTTCCAAGAGCACTCCTTGGCTAAAGACGATGGAGTCGCATATTATGTGACGGCTTCGCAGGATGCCTACCCGTGGTTTGCTTACGGTGAACTGTATCGCATGGATCCTGAATATAAGACGAATTCCTTTATAACGGATGCGCGCGGTTTTGTCGATTACGAACAGCCCGAGCGCTACACCTTCGAAGCGGTTGACGATAACGACGACCAGGACCGCTTTCCCGATTGGAAGCGACTGTGGCAGAACGGTGACTTCGCATTTGGCGAGTCACCCTTTGGCACTGGTGGTCAGGCCGACCCGCAGGTCTTTCCTGGATATGATGAGAACTCGGACTTTATTTCCGACTTCAACCAGAACTCGAATAGCTTGCCCGACTTTGCAGAGCCGTTTCTGCGCTATAACGTTGACCCGCCGGAGTTTCTCTTCGGTGTTGATATGAACAATAATGGTATCATTGATCGCTTTGAAAACGACTCCTTTGCCGACTATCCCTACCGTCAGGACCGCGATGGTTGGAACGCCTATGGCGGAGCACATATCAACGAGCATATTAAGTTGACAGTCGGTCGCGCTACGATGGATGAGATCAGCTCTAAGCGCGAAGCTGATATGAATTACGCGATTTTAACCGGAGAGTGGAAGTGGCCCGGTGTTGAGGCGCGTGCATTCCAGTATGTGCGCTTCGTCAACGATGATATCAAAGACGATGTGACGCAGTGGGTCGATCCCGATGGTTTCACCGAAATTGTCGATCCGCTCATTACGCAGGATACTTTTGTATACACTGGGTATTGGACTTTTGACTACTTGCGTATGAAGAATCTAAACGTCTATAACAAGGTCAAATACGATTTCTATAAGCAACGCGGTGAACAGGCTGATACCAAAGATGACCGCTTATTTCTCGGCGTAATTAATAGGATCGATTACCCGTTGCCGATTACGGATAACCTATCGTTTTGGCCGCGCTGGAAGAGCACTTTCCGCAAAGTCAATCCGACCTTTAGAACAGAACTCGATATAACGGAATGGTCACAGTTCTATATGTTGACCTCGAAATATTTTATCCTGCCGGCGACCTTCGTAGAGTATGGTGTCGAGTGGAATCTGTTCCGCAACTTGGAAAAACGTCCCGAAATTCTGCCACCGGGATACGTTGATGATTTTACTGGAACGGTTTTAGCCGTTCAGTTGTCGAATCGTTCAGCGTATTTGGGGTATTCCCTGACGATGAATACGGGTTTTCGCTGGGAGCGCCGTGCATTTGAAGAGGCGACAGAAACGAATTCGCTTATTTTTATCCGCGTTTTCGCCGGTTTGGGGCAGTAGGCTTAAAGCGCAGAGATCCAATATAAATCCGTTTTCTCAGCCCACGTCCGGCCTCCCTTTGGGGAGGCCGGACGTTTATTATTCTATCGAGAACTTAACGAGTATTTTCATCTAATATGGTAAAATATCTGCAATGGGCTGCAATCTGTGCCTCTCTCTGCTTTTTTATTCTTTGGTTTGGCTGTAGCCCCCCAGAACGCTACCACCTCAGGCCAATAATTCCGACCGGCTCGTTGGAAGAATATGAGGGCGGGGTAGCAGATGCTAGTGCGCAGCGTTTATATGAGTTGGGGTGGCTTTATCTGCAAAAAGGGCGTACCCGGATCGCCAAAGATGTGTTTACTCGCCTGATTGAACAGGTGCCTGATGAGGCCGATGCATACTTTTATTTAGGTGTAGCGCAAGCAAAAGAACACGAAAAAACAGAAGCTATACTTTCCTTTCGTCGCGCTTTGGATCTACGGCCGGGGTTGGCCGATGCACATTGGGCATTGGCACTACTTTATAATGAGCGCGGCGATGGATATCAAGATGCACTTGCTGCTGCCGAAGAGGGTTTGAATCTAGATCTCGCAAATGCCTACGGCCACTTTGTTTCTGGATTTATCTTGTGCTCTCGTGGTGAAAACGAGCGCGCTGAGCAGCTTTTGCTCAAAGCAGTTGAACTCGATCCCCAACAGGCCCATGCCAATTATTATCTAGCTTTGCTTTACCTACGCAAACAGGATGATGAGAAGGCTATTGTCGCAATGGAACATACGGTTGAAGCCGATCCATCCTACACTGCGGCCTATTATAGTTTGGGAACGCTCTATGCTCGCACCGGTCGGATAGAGGATGGGCAGCGCATGATCGATTTTTTCCAGCAGTTGAGCGGCATTGATATGGAAGAGGATCACTATCATCGCCAACTCTATCGCAGTACGCAGCCCTTGTTGCCAGAACAGCAAGCAGCAGGTCACTTTAACTTAGGTCTGGTTTATCTGAAGAGAGGGGAACTCGATCGTGCACAGCGCCAGTTTCAGGCGGCGCTTTCTGTCGATTCTACCTATGCAGAAGCTCAGCATAATATCGGTGTTATATATGCCCTAAAAGGGAAACATGTAGAAGCCTTGGCGCATTTTAGTAGCGCAGTTTCTATCAAACCCGACTACGCGTTAGCTCATAAGAACCTTGGGAATAGTTATTTGGTCCAAGGAGAGTATCAACGGGCTGAGCAATCTTTTCGAAGTGCTTTGGGGCTGGATGTAGAAATGATTGAGGGGTTAAATGGTTTGGGCACTGCGCTGATTCAACAGGGGCGGATTGAAGAGGGCCGAATCGAGCGTGATCGCGCGGTGGAATTGGCCGCAAAAAAGAGGAGTCAGTAATGGGGGGCAAGTATTGGTGCTCGTTGTCATTCGCGCTTTTAATGGCCTGTGCAACGGCCGATGATCCCGGCGAATCCCGCGTTTTCTCCGGGCCCCAATTTTACGATGTGGCCGTTGAGGCAGGGCTCGTGTATAAAACCGTTTCAGGCACGCCGGAAAAAGAGCATATCGTCGAGTGTAATACGGGCGGCACGGCACTTTTCGACTACGATAATGATGGCGATCTTGATATTTATCTTGTCAATGGTTCGCGTCTGCAGGGGTATGCGCCAGGTGAGGAGCCGAGAGCTGGGCTTTTTCGCAATGATGGCGATTGGCATTTTACCAATGTAGCAGCACAGGCAGGTATTGATCACGTGGGGTGGGGGATGGGGGTGACTGCCGTCGACTATAACGCCGACGGGCACACGGATCTATATCTGGCCAATTATGGTCCGAATGCGCTTTATCGCAACAATGGTGATGGCAGCTTTACCAATGTTGCAGATGAGTTGGGAGTGGGGTTTGCCGGTTGGAGTTCGGCGGCGACATTTGGCGATTATGATGGCGACGGAGATTTAGATTTTTACCTGACAAACTATATCGACTTCGATCCAGACTATGTGCCGGCCGATATGAGCTTTTGCAATTGGCGCGGGATAAATGTCTTCTACGGGCCGCGCGGTATGCCTGGAGAGCGAGATCGCCTCTACCGCAACGACGGTGCTGCCAGCGGTTGGGCTTTTGTCGATGCGAGTGCAGCCTTTGGAGTAGGGGACCACGATTATTATGGCTTTGCTGCCCTCGCGGGGGATTACGATAACGATGGCGATCTCGACATCTACATAGCCAACGACTCGACGCCGAATTCGCTCTATCGCAATGACGGGGGGCATTTTAGCGATGTCGCGCTAATAACGGCTTCTGCCTATAGTGAAGATGGTCGGGAACAAGGAGGCATGGGGCTGGCCAGCAGCGATTATGATGGCGATGGCGATATCGATCTTTTTGTTACTAATTTTTCCCATGACAACAACACGCTCTACAAGAACAACGGCCGTGGTTTTTTTACGGATGCTAGTTTTACGACCACGCTCGGTAAAGAGAGTATTACCTATTTGGGCTGGGGGACGGGTTTCTTTGATTACGACAACGATGGTGACGACGACCTTTTCGTTGCCAATGGTCATGTCTATCCGGCAATTGATCGCCATGATATCGGATCTAGTTATTTTCAGCGCAACCAGCTTTTTATAAATGATGGCGGTATTTTCGGTGCGGTTGGTCTACAGAGCGGCCCCGGTCTACAGGTGGAAAAATCTAGTCGTGGCCACGCCGTGGGTGATATGGACAACGATGGTGATCTCGATATGGTTATCGTCAATATCGATAATACGCCGACTCTGCTGCGCAACGATGGCGG
Source organism: Planctomycetota bacterium (assembly GCA_047616505.1). Lineage (GTDB taxonomy): Bacteria > Latescibacterota > UBA2968 > UBA8231 > UBA8231. Next base: position 11,120 of record JBLHGI010000119.1, on the reverse strand, counting down.
CAATGACAAGAACTGGCTGCTGGTTCGTCTTGTGGGGAATGGTGCCAATCTGCAGGCCATCGGTGCTCGTGTTGTCGCTGAGGTCGCAGGGGAGAAACAGTTGCGCGAGGTGCGTTCGGGAACAGGTTATATTTCTCAGGACGATACGCGCCTACATTTTGGATTGGGACGGGCTGAGCAGGTGGATCGTCTCGTGTTACGCTGGCCAGACGGGCGCGAAGAAATAATGGAAAACATTGCGGGTAATCGCATGATTACCATTGCCTATGGGCGGGGGATAGTGTCCGAAGGGTTCGTGGTGCCTCAACCATGAAGTTGGGTTGGATCGGCATGGTCGCTGCGGTGCTATATGCAACGGTTACTGACGGCAGAGCCGATGCCCATTTTGTCGATGTTGCCGCTCAGGTTGGTGTGGATTTTGTACATGCCAACGGAGCACAAGGGAAGCGTTATCTACCTGAGACTTATGGGGCGGGGGCGGCCTTTTTGGATAGTGATGGTGATGGGTGGTTAGATCTTTACTTGGTCAATGGGGGGCGCATACCCGGTTTGTCTACTGTGCCAATAGCAGCGAACGAGCTATACCGCAATCAAGGGGATGGTTTCTTCACTCCCGTTGGGCAGCAGGTGGGCGTTGCCGACACAACGTACGGTATGGGGGCTAGCGTCGGTGATTATGACAACGATGGCGATTCAGACCTGTATGTGACGAACTTTGGTGCCAATCGGTTGTACCGGAACCGCGGGGACGGGACTTTTGTTGATGCTTCTGCTGGGGTCGATGATGCTGGCTGGGGAACGAGTTCGGCTTTTGCCGACGTAGACATGGATGGTGACCTCGATCTCTACGTCGGAAACTATGTAGAATACCCCGTCGACGATCCGCTGGTGTGCCGTGTGGGAAATAGCGACGAACGTCTCTACTGCGATCCACGCAAATTCGGTGGGCAGGTGGACCGGCTCTATATCAATGGGGGCGCTGAGAGTGGTTGGACTTTTGTCGATCGAAGTCGTGAGATGGGCCTGGAAAATACGCAGGGCAAGGAGCTGGGGGTGATCTTTGGCGATTACGATGAAGATGGGGACACCGACCTTTATTTAGCCAATGATATGACCCCCAATATGCTCTACCGCAACGACGGTACGCGTTTTGTCGAGACGGGGTTGGCCAGCGGTACGAGTCTGAACGATGAAGGTGTGATTGAAGCCGGGATGGGGGTGGACATGGCGGATGCTGATGGCGATGGGCGCCTCGATCTTTTTGTCACCAATTTCCAGTGGGAAAGCAATACTTTCTACCGCAATTTGGGGCATGGCTTTTTTGTCGATGCAACCGTATCGAGTGGTATCAACAAAGCGAGCATGGCCTATCTGGGTTTTGGTACTGGCTTTCTGGATTTTGACAGCGATGGTGACCTAGACCTATTCGTCGCCAATGGGCATGTCTACGACAATATAGAAAAGGTTGATCACGCCAGTACGCATGCCCAACGCAACCAATTGTTGGAGAATATAGGCGGTGGGCGATTCGTTGATAAGGTTGATAGTGGGCCGGGAATGGAGTTGCTGCAGGTTAGCCGTGGGGCCGCATTTGCCGACTATGATAATGATGGTGATGTCGATATCGCGGTGAATAATTCTGCAGATCACGTGGCTTTACTGCGCAACGATAACAGCAAAAAGACGCATTGGTTAGGAGTTGAGCTTAGGGGCGTGAAGAATAATCGCGATGGAGTGGGGGCGCGTGTAGAAGTCGTTGTTGCTGGGCGCCGTATTATGCGTGAAGTACGCGCCAGCGGTAGCTACTTATCTGCACATGATTTGCGCTTATTATTTGGGCTTGGCCAGGATACAATAGCTGAACGAGTAATGGTGCAGTGGCCTGGTGGTGCTACGCAAGTCGTCGAAAATGCATTGGGCAATCAATATCTGATTATTGAGGAGAATGTAGGTCCGTGAAGCATATATTTGGCAAGTATACGTTGGCCGCGGCGCTGTTTATGCTGTCTGCCTGTGGCGAAGAAAGCAAAGAAGAAACGCCCGCCATTTCGTTGAGTAAGCGGGATGTGCAGCAGTTACAAGCACCGCAAGTAGCTCAAAATACCTTGCGCGAACCGCGCCTATTGGGAAGGGCTATGCTGGCCCAGAGCCGCTATGTAGAGGCGTTGGCAGCATTTGAGGAAGCGCGTCGTCGGGAGCCGGAATCTGGAGAAATATTGGTGGGGGTGGGGCGAGCGCATCTAGCGCTGGGCGATGTGGAAAAGGCCCAGAAATTCTATGCGATGGCCGTTGCATTGGAACCGAACAATGCGGGCCTACAGATTGGCTTGGGAAATTTCCACCTAAAATTCAACCGCTTTGATGAGGCCGAAACTGCTTTTAGTACGGCGCTAACTCTGGATTCTACCTATGTAGTGGCGCGGCGCGGTCTGGCAGCAGTGTATAGTAAACAGGGTCGTTTGTCCGACTCGGCTCGCGAGTATGAGCGCGCGTTAAAAATGGCTCCAGATCACCAGTCGACGCGTTTTAATTTGGGCTTGGTACGCGTGCATCTGGGACAGTATGATAAGGCGAGGCCGTTGCTTGAGAAAGTAGCAGAGGTCGATCCTATGCAAGCTCGCGCGCATTATGAGTTAGGGGTGATCCAGCTCAACGAGGGAGATGATGCGAAGGCAAGGGTGCATTTTGATAGGACTCTAGAGGTAGATACGACTTATGTCCAAGCCCATGTACAAATCGCTCGTCTATTACTGCGCCAAGAACAGTTGGCTGAGGCTGCAGTCCGATTGCGACAGACTATTCTCATAGACCCGGGGGTTGCTGATGCCTTTCGTTTGCTCGGGCAGACCTATTTGCGTTTAGGGCGCAAAAGCGCGGGGGAGAAGTCGCTGCAAGCCTATGAAAAAGTCAAGGAATTCGAGAAGGAACTCAAATTGTTTCAGGAACGCATACGCAGCGATCCCGACGATGCCGAAGCACACTATAGCTTGGGATACATATATGGCCGGCTCGGTTTTACCGGTGTTGCCTTGCCCCATTATATCCGCACGGTAACTATAAATCCGGAGCACCTACAGGGGCTAAATAATATGGGCAATATTTATTTCCGCACAGGTCATTTTGACCAGGCCGCTGCCGCTTACGAACAATTGCTGAGCCATGATGTGGAAAACGTGCTGGCACTGACCTCATTAGGCCAGGTATATTTTAGTCAACAGCGTCCTGACGAGGCGATCGGCGTGTTGGAAAAAGCCATCGAGTTAGATGCGGAGTGGATGCCGGCTCATCAGGGGTTGGCAGAGGTTTTTAAGAGCATGGGAGAAATTGCCCGCAGTGAGGAGCACCGCGCACGCGTGCGCCAACTCAAAGAGGAACAATAGAAATATGAATTGTGACAGAACCTTATGGCACCAGCGCAACGTATGGGTGTTGTTGGTTGGGGTATTGGGATGGGGCGGTTGTGGGGAAGACCCCGCACAAACACCAGCGGTCAATATACTTCAGGGCAGCAAGGCTGTTCCCGGTGGCATGTTGGCTATCGTCGGTGACGATGGTATAGCAGCGCGCGAGTTGCGCGAGTACGAAGGGGAAATTCAAACGGTGCACAAATCGACCAAAGAAGGGGTCGAAAAATACCGGGACCATTTGCAAAGCTTAATTGATGAAAAGTTGATCGTGCGCGAAGCTGAGTCTCGCGGATTAGATGCCGACCCCGCCTTGTCGGAAGCGCTAAAAGTGACCGAGCACAACGCGATGGTCGAGGCATATTTGCACGCCAATGTAGGTACCAATATACATATTACAGAAGCCGAATTGCTCGAGAATTATAATTCGCATCCCGCGCGTTATGCAGTGAAAGGGGCCCATATTCTCGTGGCTACCCGCGCCCAAGCGGATTCGCTCCATCGCCTGATTCAGTCTGGGCAACGGCTTTTTGAAGACTTAGCCCGAGAATATTCACTGGACGAGAAAACGGCTGACAAAGGGGGTGTGTTTGATACGTATTACGCCTTTGATCGCGTCTCGGACCAGGTCTATAGCAAAGTATTTTCTATGGAGACGGGGCATGTTAGCGAACCGTTTCGCACCCCTCAGGGTTGGGAACTGGGCAAGGTCGTGGGCAAACAACTCGTGCCCTACGAGAAATACAAGCCGGTCATTCAGCGCGCTACGATGATGAAGAAATTTCATGAATTGAAGAAAGAACATATCGATAGCTTGCAGTACAAGCTCAATTTACACCCCGATGCCGAGCGCTTGCGTTCCTTTATTATGGCGTGGAATGAATCACCAGGCCGCCCCAACCTGACACCGGAAGAATTTGCAGCACCTCTCTATATTTTTGATGGTGGGCATATTACTCAGGATCAGGCCATGTATTTGCTGATCAATACGCGCTTGGGTGAGTCTACGGTGGATAGCGCGCTTGTGGATGAGCGCATTCGCAAGCAAGGGGCGCCGGATTTTCTTCTCGCCGAAGTCTCGCGATCTGCCGGTTTTCACGAAAAGGAGAGCGTTCGTGAAAAAGTAAAGATAAAACGGGCGCAGTTATTGTTGGAAAAGATGTGGAATACTGAATTGGAGGGCGAGTTAGAGGTGTCAGAGAAAGAGGCACGAACGCATTACGATGCCCACCCCGGAAAATATAAGATTCCCGAGGAAATAATCATTCAGGAAATTCTGGTGGCTGATCGACAGCAAGCAGAACAGCTAATGACGCAGATCCGCGCTGGCGAAGATATGGCCGATCTGGCTACGCGCTACAGCATTCGCCGATATTCAGATGAGAACGGCGGTTTGTACGCCATGCGTGCATTCGAGCGCATGGTATACCAAGAGCTTATGGATGCCGCAGTAAAAGCGTCGATGGATACGCTCTTGGGGCCCATCGAAATCAAGAAACCTATGATGGCAATTTTCCGCGAACCGAAATCCATGGAAAAAGCCTACTCAATATTTAAGGTTCTCGAACGATTGCCCGAGCGCGTACAGACTTATGAGTTGAGCAAGGATAAGGCCGTTTTTTACGCTCGACAGTTGAAGCAGCAACAGCGCGTCGTCGAACTCAATGAGGAATTTCGACGCAAATTCAAAGAGGATTGGGGAATAGATGAGGCTGCCCTGCTCCGCTATGCGCAATCTGTGCAGATGCCCTAAAAAGTAGGGCGAATCTTGCGTAGCAAGGGTGAGAAAGTTATTATTGTTAAATAGTTTGACTAATGTTTTGCAAGTTGCGGGTCGTTGTTTATAGAAGGAGTTTGCTATGAGTACATTCGCAAAATGGTGCTGGTCACTAGTCGTGTTAGCTCTTTTAAGTAGTACGGCGGGTGCCGATGTCACTTTGTGGAAACTAGGCGGTAGTGGCCTACCTTGGGCTGGTAACGATTCGGCGCGAGTCATGATCGATTTTGACGCTGCCCCGACTTCTATCCAACCCAAACTAGTAAACTCAGATTCAACTGTATTTATTTTTCTCGATGATTGGTCGCCCAAGAAAAATCCCGATGAATTGGGTTTTGTCGATGGCGAACGGCCCCGCGCTTGGAAGGGGAGCAACGGCACGAGTTCTACCGTGGATAATGCGCTCAATCTGATTGATGGCACAGGTGCCACCTATAACCCGGTTACCAGTAATAGCATCGGTAGTGAATACTATACCATTGATTTGGGGGTGCCCGTACCGCTGTTTCGTTTTGCCATGCGCACGCCAGATAAAGGATTTTACCGCTCGGATGGTACACCGCTTGACGAGGATGCAATTCCAGCTTTCGAAGTTTCGATTGCTCCCGATACCAATAATGAGGTCCTAAATACCTCTGGTCCCATTGGGTTTGTGATCGCAGAGGCATTGGAAAATGTCAACCCCGTCATCATTGCCGATTTCCCTCTGCAGTATGTGCGCTATGTGCGCTACAAACGCAAGGATTCTATCCTCGATGCTTTTACCAATCAATCGGTCGGATCTTCTGGTACCGCGCGCAGTGGTACTATCGGCGAGTTCTCGCTCTACGGTGAGGGCATGCCCGCACGCGCTAACTACAAAACCAATATTATAGAATTAAATGACGTCGTCAATTTTGGTCGCTTGTTCTGGCATATTACACCTATGCGTCTCGTTGATGGGGTCGCAGTAGAAGCACCGGAAGCCAATGTCTGGGCCGAAATTGAAGTTCGCACGGGCATAGATAGCGTCCCCGATATCTATTACGAATTCACGGATATGGGGACTCGCGTAGTCGTTGCGCAAGAACGCTATCAGAATGTGTTAAAAAACCAAAGCAATGCTATCACCAATGCCGATGGGTTAGGTGGTACTGTCACGCTTTCCGTCCGTCCAAAGCCGGGTATTCGCGGCGGCATCGAATCGGATACGGAAAATTGGACTTTCTGGTCTTTCCCCTTTAAAGAGTCGGGACAGTTTCTCAATTTGAATCGCGGTTCGCAAGTGCAGCTAAAAATCTCTTTGCACAGTGAACGCTTTGATGAATTCGCGCGTTTGGATTCGATATGGATTGAAACCTCGCCTATTCTTGCCTCTCGCGTTCTCGGCGAGGTCGCTCGACTAGACGAGCCCAGCCCCGTGCGCGGTGTTGCCGAAGTGGCTTTGGGGGAGAAAACGGACTTTGTCTATGAACTAAAGGCGCAGTTCGGTAGCGGCGAGCCAGGTTTTGACGCTTTGCGCATTAATACAGGTTTTGACCAGACCGAGTTTAAGGCGCTGATAGTAGATGGGATCGAAGTCGAGCCTGCCAACGTGGCCATTAATGGCACGGCGATGGAGATACAATTGGCCGAGCGCGTCAATCCCTCGCGCAATCCAAATCTACGCGTGCAGTTCAGCTCTGAAGTTTTCGATTTTGCCCGCACTTTTACCGGCGAGGTCTTTAACGTCGGTAGCGAGGACCTGCCTCAGCCTATCGAAGGAGGGGACGCTAGTGAAATGGTCGGTACCAATGGTCTCCGCGTGCTGGCCTCTTCTACGGACAAACCCGATTTGGTGCAGGACCTACTCCTATCTACGGGGGTTGTTACGCCCAATGGCGATGGTATAAATGATGAGCTACGAGTTTCTTATTCACTCTATGGATTGCCTCAAGGCGTATTGGTGCAGCTCGAAGTATATACACTCGATGGGAATAGAGTGGCTTTCGTGGAGAAAGGCGTCCAGGGATCGGGGCCACAGGCTTTGACCTGGGATGGTCGCGATGCCAACGGTTCCGTGCTAGATCCGGGAATGTACTTACTCGGCGTGGGAATCGATTCCGAGAACAAGAGTGATTTGCAGTTGCGTCCCATTGGCATCGCCTACTAACATGAGTTGAGAAAGGCAATAAATATGCGCTTGTATAAAAAAATCGCCCTGTTGGTTGGCATCGTCCTTAGCATTGCTTCTTCACAACCTGTTCGAGGAGATTTACTCACCTTCGCTGATTCCGATTCGTGGCAAGCCGTTTGGGAATTGAAACCCGGCTTGACGGTGATTAACGAGGACGGGCATCTTGGGTTGGTTAAATTCAAAAAAGATATTAACGCATTAGAGGATGCCCATCTCTTTTCTCACGATAGCAACGAGCGCGGCGAAGTTGTGGGCGGCGTCTGGTCCGCATTGAGCAATGAGGCGGATGCGCAACTTATTATTGACGGAGATAAGACGACGTATTGGCGTCCGGATGGAGACGACTCGATCAATCAATGGATCGTTCAGTTCGATCTAGGACGATCCGTTTTGGTCAAGGAGATCCGCCTTCATTTTCCAGATGAGGAAGGTGCGCATCCCTTCCGCCAGTTCAGCGTATTTACGGCGACAGGAGCCCAGGTTTCCGTAAGAGAAGATCTATTTCGTTTTGAGCCAGTTTTCCGCACGACTAAACCAAATACTGATTCACTGGTGTCCTTTGGTTTTAGCTCTGAAGTAGAAGATACGACGAGGGTAGTTGATGGTTCGAGTGGGTTGGCCGATTCGGATTTTCAAACCGCGGCTTTTAAGGCCAATACGGCGGCAGGGGCACAGCAGAAAGTTACCGGTCTCGTAGAGGCCAATTCTCAGTGGAAGATGATTCAATACGTCCGCATACTAGTAGAGGAAAAACAGTTGGACGGTGCGCTGGCCGAATTAGAAGTGATTGCGGTCGGTGACAATATCGGTATTGGCGTTGAAGGCAGAGGGGCGACGTTTGTCAACGGATCACGCGCTACGGACCCGCTGTTCTGGTTTGATGGAAATTTGAATACCTTTGGCGTAATTGAAGTACACCAACAATTTACCGAGTCGCGTGGGTCGGCCTTTGATGGTGGGCTATGGTGGCAGGTGGATTTGGGTGCTACTTATTGGGTCGATGATGTATTCATGTACTGGCAGAAACCCGGTGAGCGTTTGTCGCAGTTCCGCTTGGATGGCAATAATGCTGGCACCGGGTATAATTTCTTTTCTTCTGATGGTACTCGGACACTATCCGGTGATATCGATTACGATGAATGGATTTTTGAACCGGAGTGGACCAACTCTCGCGAACAGTTCAAACGTCATTTTCGCTACTTGTTTAAACCGCGTAAAGTGCGCCATATTTTCTGGCTTGCCCTGCACGATCTGGGCTGGCGATCCCATCCAATGGAATTCAATATGTTTTCCCCTGGGTATCCGGCTGAGGTCGTGATGCGATCGGACTTCCTCAATTTGGGGGATCTTGCTGGGGATGGTCAACCTAAAGTAATTAAAGCGATCCACTGGGATGCAGATTTGCCACCAGGCGCACGGATTGAGCTGCGCACTCGCTCTGGTAACGAACAGGGGGAAAGCTATACCTTTTTCAACAAGATCGGTGAGTTGGTAACTGAAGAGAAGTGGAACAGTTCTCCCAAGGTGTTGCGAGGTCGTATCGATACAACGGTGGTAGTGGGAGAGGACTGGAGCGCGTGGAGCAACGAATACAAATTATCTGGTGAGACCTTCAAATCCGATAGCCCAAGGCGCTTCGTGCAAATGGAATTGATCTTGGCAACTGAAGACTATAGTGTAGCCCCTTTAGTGCGTTCAGTTTCGCTAGAATATGTCGATGCTCTGGTCAACGGTGCGCGAGGGACGATCACTCCGCGCAGTGCCAAACCCAACGAGGACACGCGCTTTACTTATACGCTATGGCCGGAGGTGACGGCGGACAATTCGGGTTTTGATAAGATGCGTTTTGTACTGCCAGACTTGTTGCGAGTCGATAAAATAGATTTAACGGTAGGAGGGCAACCGGTCGCGCCAACCGCTACGAATATCGAAGCGGATTCACTGACGTTGTCATTGCCAGAGACGGTCACGGGAGACTCGGTGCAAGTGAGTTTTACTACGCGTTTGATTCGCAATGCAGCGGTGATCGAATTGGATTTAGCATCGAGTGAATCTCCAGGGTTGTGGCAAGATGTCGAACCTGCTTCTCGCCGCTCCAACGTCGTTCTCTTGCCAGATTTGGCCACTAGTGACAAACTGATCGACGAACTACAGTTATCGAGCCAGGTCTTTACGCCCAACGGCGATGGCATTAACGATGAGTTCAAGCTCAGTTTCGTTTTGTTAAAGGCCGATGGTTTCGATCCCAGTTTGCAGATCCTCGATCTCGCGGGGAGAGTCGTTGCTAGTTTACAGGCTGAAATTGTTGGGCCTGCGCGTCGATTTAGTTGGGATGGCGCCAATAGTTCCGGCAAGAAGGTCCAACCTGGGGTCTATCTGTTGCGTATTGATGCCAATGCCGATGCTGGAGATGCGACGCAATTTAGGACCATCTCCGTCGCGTATTAGATGAGAATAAAAAATTAGTTATAGACGGGGATACTCTTTCGAGAGTGTCCCCGTTTTTTATCTTATATATGATTCAGATATTTGTGCCGTATGGACGCCCATCTCGAATCTGGAAATGGGTCTCTATGTGGATGGTTTCTGTCAGCATATAGTTACTTACAAAATCGATTCCATACCGTTGAATACGCTGTTCATTTAGTGTAAATTCTTATACAATTGCAAATACAACATGCAAACAAAGTTTTTGGTAACGGGAGTCTATCATTGTTTATAAATGGTCCATTGATCGTATCCTGCCTTGTCCTTGGACTGGGGACTTTTAGTTATGGTGAAGAATTCTTTTTTGATTCGCCTGAAAAATGGCAGAGCTGGCAGATTCCCAAAGGGATTGTAGAAATTGATGATGAAGGCAGGTTGGAGCTAAAGCGTTTCCGTAAAGAGGTCAATGCAGTAGTAGATGCCCATCTCTTTAAGCAGCCTACTCAGGAGCGGGGTGAAGTCACGGGAGGGATCTGGCAGGCAGGTTCCAATAGCGCGCAGGCCCCGCGGATAATGGATGGAGACCTAGAGACGGTTTGGTCCTTTGACGACGATGACGAATTGGTAGATTGGGTAGTCACCATCGACTTGGGAAGGCCGGTTTTAGCCGAGAGGATCCGCCTGCATTTTCCCGATCGCGAAGGAGCGCGTCCCTGGAGTCAATTCAGCGTTTTTACCGCGACCGGGGCCCGGATCAAAGCGGCGGAAGATGTCTTTAAGTTTAATCAGATTTACCGCACTACCCAGCCCAATACCGATCAACTCATCGATATCGGCATGGTGGGAAAAGCGGACACGGTGCGAGTGATAGACGAAGGCCTTGAATTTGATGAGGAAAAGTTAAAAAATTTCCGCGTAGTGCGTTTTGTGCGCATCCGCGCCAACGAAAAAAGTGCGGATGCGGCGTTGGCAGAAGTGGAAGTGATCGCGGCTGGTGAGAATGTGAGTCTAGGGGTTATTGAGCGTGGCGGTGGATTTGATAATGGGTTATTGGCCCGCGAACCACAAAACATGTTTGATGGCATCATGGATACCTATGGTAATATCTTTACCGTTCAGAGCAAAGGGGGATGGCGCCAAAGCGGTGTGTGGTGGTCTGTTGATTTGGGAGCACAGTTCCTGATAGATGAGGCTTTTGTTTATTGGCAAACTCGCGGTGAGGGGCTGTCTAGTTTCTTGTTTGGAAATCTTCAAGCAGGCGCAGGGTACGAACTGCTCACTTCGGATGGTCGCCGCACTATAACGGGCGATCTCGATTATACCCCGCTTATTTTTGAACCGGCTCCCTCAAATGCGA
>JBLHGI010000118.1:0-15991 GCA_047616505.1 Planctomycetota bacterium | reverse complement strand
GGACTGAGGCATCGCCGTGGTCTCCCTGTCAATGGGCAACGGACTAAGACCAACGCGCGCACCCGCAAGGGGCCGCGTCGAGCTATCGCCGGCAAGAAAAAAGCTCCAAGATAATAACAGTCTAGAACGAGGAAAAAGCATTTGCCACCCGAAAAACGCAGAAGACGTAAAAAAGCAAAACAGGTAGAAGCTGTGGGCATAGCCCATATTCTAGCTACCTTCAACAATACGATCATTACCCTGACAGATGCCGAAGGAAATGTAATTTCTTGGGCTACTCCAGGCAAGATGAGCATTAAAGGCAGCCGTAAGTCGACTCCTTTTGCTGGGCAGATAGCTGCGGAAAAAGCCGCACAGGAAGCCATGAGCATGGGGTTGCGCCGCGTGGAAGTTTGGGTAAAAGGACCCGGCGTTGGCCGTGAGTCGGCTATCCGAGCTCTGCAGAATGCCGGATTGGAAATCTCAGCGATCCGCGATGTCACACCTATTCCGCACAATGGCTGTCGGCCACCCAAGCGCCGCCGCGTTTAGAGGAGAACAAGAATGAGCAGATATACCGGACCCAACTGCCGATACTGTCGTCGCGAAGGGGCCAAGCTCTTTCTCAAGGGCGAGCGTTGCAACTTAGAAAAATGCTCTTTTGAGCGGCGTAGCTATGCGCCTGGCCAGCACGGCCAAGGTATGCGACGCAAGCAGTCGGAATACAGTGTGCAGTTACGCGCAAAGCAGAAGTTATCTCGCCTCTACGGGATTCGCGAGGGTCAGTTTCGCGGATATTATAAAGAGTCTACTCGTGTGCCGGGTGTTAGTGGTGAGAACTTGCTTCGGTTGCTCGAGAGTCGTCTTGACAATATAGTACATCGCCTCGGTTTTGCAGCTTCGCGCAAGGCTGCTCGCCAGTTGGTGCGCCACAATCACATTAGTGTCAATGGCAAGAGGGTGAATATTCCTTCTTTTTTAACGCGTGTTGGTGATGTAATTCAAGTGGCTGAAACCAGCCGTAAGCTAGAGGCTATCCACGAGTCGCTGCGGCGTTCGCGCGATACGGTTTCTTGGCTTTCTGTGGACAAGGTCAATTTGCAGGGATCTGTAATAGAGTCGCCGAGTCGGGAAGATATTCCGACCGTTGCTGATGAACAGTTGGTTATCGAATTTTATTCTCGCGTATAATGCAACGAGATTCAGAAACATACTCTCCTCATTCCAGGGAGCAAGGGGCTATATGAAGTTAGAAGGTCTCCAGATGCCGAGGTTGGTGGAAATAGAGAAGGAAAGCCTCAGCGATACATACGGTAAGTTTGTTGTGCAACCGCTTGAGCGCGGTTTTGGCGTTACGCTAGGACACTCGTTGCGGCGCATCCTCTTGTCTTCCATCCAAGGGGCTGCGATAAAACAGGTCAATATCCAAGGTGTGCAGCACGAATTTTCTGTAGTCGAAGGTGTGCGTGAAGATGTGCCTGAAATTGTGCTGAATCTGAAGGAAGTTGCCATTCGTTACCATGGTGATGACGATCGGGTGTTGCGCATAGAAAAGACGGGACCATGCGATATCTTGGCTAGCGACTTAGCGGTTGATCCGAATGTGCTGATTCTGAACTCCGATTTGCATATTGCAACACTGGATGATGGCGCTACGTTGACTATGGAGCTAACGGTCGGGCAGGGGCGTGGTTATCGCTTTGCCGAAGAGAATAAAACACCCGATCAGCCCATTGGATCTGTGCCGATCGACAGTAGTTTCTCGCCTGTTCTCCAAGTCAAATACGATACGGAGAACGCCCGCGTTGGTCGTCGCACTGATTACGACAGTCTTAGCATTGAGGTTTGGACGGATGGTGCGGTCAATCCGGAAGATGCATTAGCACAGGCTGCGAAAATATTGACAGAGCATCTGAGCCTCTTTATCAATTTTGAAGATGAACCAGAAGAGGTAGAAGAAAAAGAAGTTGACGAGGAGACCAAGCGGGTTGCTCGCCTCTTGGCCATGCCCGTTGAAGAACTTGAGCTCTCCGTGCGATCAGCCAACTGCTTGCGCGCGGCAGGTATTTCACATTTGAGCGAATTAGTTGGCCGTAGTGAGGCCGAAATGCTCAAGTATCGCAATTTTGGTCGTAAATCTCTTAACGAGTTGGGCGAGATTTTAGATACGCTCAGGCTGACGTGGGGCATGGACTTGGTGCCGTACGAAAACGTGGAAATTGACGAAGATGCCGTCAACCCGCTCGCTGATGAATTCTAGCGTAGATTGAAAGAAAGAAAATGAGACACGGAAAAAAACTAGCTAAGTTGGGGCGTACGACTTCGCATCGCAAGGCGATGTTGGCCAATATGGTCACTTCTCTTTTGGCGGCGGAGCGCATTACGACGACCGATACGCGTGCGAAGGCAGTACGTCGTACCGCAGAACACATGATTACTTTTGCCAAGCGCGGCGATTTACATGCACGGCGTCAGGTTTTGCGTTTGGTTGCCGACAAGACAGTTGTGGCAAAGCTCTTTGATGAATTGGGACCGCGGTATAAAAGCCGCAATGGCGGTTATACCCGCGTAGTTAAATTGGGACCGCGGCGTGGTGATGGTGCTCCTATGAGCATCGTTGAGTTGGTCGATCGCTCTGGTACTTCCGTCGAGAGTGTTGAGACGACTGAAGAGGCCAAAGAAGCAGTCGCTGAACAAAAATAAAGAGCTTATAGTTTACGAGCTTAGACTCGGTAGAAAACGGGACGAGATTAAATTCTCGTCCCGTTTTTTTGCATATCTGAATCGCTGGTTGATGGAGACACTAAATGAAGCGCGGTGATCAAATAGAACTAGATATATTGGAGATTGATGGAAAAGGAGACGGGCGTGGTGTGGTGGGAGATAGGGAAGTCGTAGTTCGTCGCGCTGTTCCGGGAGATCGGGTGGAAGCACGAGTTGTCAAAAAACGACGTGGTCGCCTCGATGCGGAAATCGAAAAAATCGTATAAGAGGGGGTGCCGCGCCAAGATCCCTCATGCGGACATTTTGGTTTGTGTGGAGGTTGCAGATGGCAAGATTTCTCCTATGATGATCAGTTGGTGCTCAAAGAGCGAATGGTGAGAAATGCGTTTGTTACCCGCGGTTTCAATGAAGTGTCGATAAAACCTATATTGCCTAGTGCCTCCCCTTTCTTTTACCGAAACAAGATGGAATTTTCTTTTGGCTGTGATAGGGAAGGAAATATACAATTAGGACTGCATGTGCGCGGACGCTTTAATCAAGTCTTTAATATTGAGGACTGTCAGCTTCAGTCCTCAATTTCAAACCGGGTAGTGCAGGTGGTGCGTAGCTTAGCAATAGGGTTGGGGCTGTCGGTTTATGACTTGCGAACTCATGAGGGGCTGTTGCGTTTTCTCGTTGTCCGCGAAGCAAAAAAAAGTGGTCAATTGATGGTGAATCTCGTCGTTGCCTCTTATCCTGATGAGGGTGTGGATGCCTTAGTAAAAGGTATAGTTGAGGCTGTTCCCGAAATAGATGTGTTAATTGTAACTTTGCATCAGGGTAAAGCACAGGTGGCAAAAGGACAGAGCGAATTCATCTTGCGGGGAGTGGGGCATATCGAAGAGATTTGCGGCGGTTTTACCTTCGGCATATCCCCCCAGTCTTTTTTTCAGACAAATTCCCTACAGGCCGACAAATTATATACTGTGGTGGAAGAATTGGCCGGAGAGTTCTCCTCTGGTCAAACCTTAGATCTTTATTGTGGGACTGGGGCAATCAGTTTACATCTCGCTCGTTCAGCCGTTGGCGTCGTGGGGATTGAAGTTGTCGAAGAAGCGGTGGTAGATGCACGTAGAAACGCTGAACGCAACAATGTGAATAATTGCGAATTTATCGCAGGGACAGCGGAAGACTTACTCGTGGGACTTCAGGGAGAAGGTCGACATTTTGATTTAATAGTCGTCGACCCCCCGCGTCCAGGGGTACACAAGAAAGCACTCGCAGCATTGGTGGGTTTACGCCCTTCTTGCATCGTTTATGTTTCATGTAATCCCGAGACATTGGCAGACGATTTAGTTGTCTTGACAAATGAAGGCTATCATATTGGCGAAGTGCAACCAGTCGATATGTTTCCACAGACACCGCATTGTGAAGTCGTATGTCAGTTGAGCAAAACTTGACTAACTAACTGATTTTCTGTATCATAGATCGAAATTGATAGCTGCATATAACTGCTCAACAACTCTTTTAAAAATCCATGGCAAAAGTAAAAAAGAAGGTACGGCCCGAAGGGCAAGAGGCCAAGCCTAAGAAGGATAAATCAAAGGCAAAAAAAGCGACAGTTGGCAGCAGTGAAGAAAAAAAGACTGCCACGGGTGTGGATGCCGAAAAATCGCGTTTTTCCAGTGTTGAGGTCTTCACGAAACCTGGACAGATGCAGCCGCTTTTCTCCGGCTTTCGCGAGGGAGAAGTAGCCTGTGATTTAGTGCGTCCACGCATGCTTACAGAATCAGTTGAACATGGTCGAGGGCGGGGCATAATTCGCCATTTCTCATTCCGCAAGTTCAAAGATCAGCCTCGAGCAGTGTTCTTTATAAAGTGGCCCAAAGGGGTCGCTGGGGGGAGTTTTGAGCCTGCAGATCGCTTGCTCAATGCTGGAGAGCAACTACAGTTGACTTATACTGTGGATATAGAAGGCGCAAGTAAACCGGTATACTTTGTCGGTAAGGCGTATTTTTTACGCAAGAGTTATTATGTCGCCGAAAATCCTGCTAACCCAGGTAAACCATGGACAGGGGCGCGAGAAGAGGCGCAAGAGAAACTCCCCAAGGATGCATTCGTCACTGGGGAAGATATCATTGAAGTGCGCGTAGATAGCGTTACGTCCATGCCCAATGGTCCGGGTAGCATACGTCGTGACATATTAGAACGCTACTTGAGTAATGCTCAGTTATATTGTATTCCCGCCGGTGGTGCATGGGCGCAGCGCAGCACGCAGGGGAACTTCTTCAAAAATATACGCGATCCTCTCGATAAATACCTAGTAAAAGAAGGTGTTAAGCACATCGAACGCGTCACCTTGGACGAATTTGGGAACTTGGGTGATGTCACCGTGCTTATAAAAGAGCAACTTCTGGCTGGTATCGAACATGATGCACTGCGTACGATGATGATAAAGAAACCCAATGACTATCTGCGAGAGATCAATACCGTTGTAGGTTTTCTCTTGTATTTCAAGATGACAGAGGACGTAAAAGAAGCGATTATGCGCACGTTTAACAAAAAAGTGGGCAAAGAGGAAGAAATCTATCTGCCGCTGATGTTGGAACGCGTTGCGGATTCTAAGGAACAGTATCGCATAACTTTTCGCGTCTTTCCACGTGACTTGGTTGAAGAACGTTCGCGCAATAGCATGGAGCGTGGGTTGCAATTTATGCCGCCATATACATTGCACCCTGGATCGGAAAACCAGAACACGTATAGCAAGCTATTGATTGCCCTGAGCCAGCGTTTCCGCGAGGATGAGAAACCCGAAGAAGATAAGTTAAAAAGCGAAAAACTCGTTGCATCGGTACAAAACCGCATTGCAGAACAGTCACATAAGTTCACAGACGATAAGATGAAATCGGCATTCAAGGGTAGGGTGGAGGCAAAGAAGAGAAAAGACGAAGGCGGCTGATAAACGGTAAAATTATATACACAAAAGCGCTCGTCGAAGATTTACCGACGGGCGCTTTTCTATGCTATTTCCGTTTGCTGAAGACGCAATAATTAAGATTCCTCTTTGATGGGAGGACGGCGTTAACGGCCTCCGGATCCTGCGCTAAGGCTTTGGTTTTCGAGATAGCCATATAGCTGGCTGAGCTGGCTATGAGCCGTCTTGAAGTATTCATTGTCGCGAATATAGCGGCTATAGCGCCAATCTATCGGGTCGTCCTTGCGCAGGGGAATACCTTGAGGTTCGTAACAGAACTGTATACCGTGTTGGAGAACTGTTCGGTCGCCGGATTGATGAACGCGTGTGCGCACGATCTGGGCAAGTATGCATATCTTAAAAGGCAGTTCTGGCTTAAAGCGCTTAACGGCATCGGGAAAATGAAGCTTGGGATAAAACGTCAGATGTAGCATGGGGAACTGTAGTGCTGTAAAAGCTTCCTCCCAATAGTCGCTACTGAAATCCACTTCATCATCGACGTTGCTTGGACATTTATCGCCGAGTATGAACTTGAGGAAATCGACATTGCTTTCTATCAGTGCGCCACCGACGCTGTAGTCGATTATGTCTACTTTTAGTCCTTCTTCAGAAGTTGGCAACTCAATGGGGCGGACTACTTCGTTCTGAGTGCGCGCCTCCATTACTTCGACTAGCATCTGATAGAATAGCTGGTCCTGAACAAAGTTGGTGATTATTTTTTCACCAGGTTGCAATCGATAAGGGTTGTCCTTCCCTTTCGTCTGAGTCGCTTTGGCCGATTTTTTCAGATAGAGCACGTCGCGAAGTGACTCCATCTCTAGCCCTAAAATATTAATTTCCCCCAGCAACAGTTCCTCGTCTTTGCGCTTGACCAAGCTCGTAGTCTCATCCTTATCCACTTTACTCGCATAGACAAAACGCTCGTGCGGTTGCTTTTTGAGCATGAGAGCTCGGAACTGGTTAATGGCATCGCGCGTGGCAAATGGTTGTTGCTGACTAGACTCGTGGAAATCAACGACCTCTATATCTTTGAGCATGACCGGAGGGGCGCCCTCTTCCGGGAATTCTTGGTCCGTCTTGCGGATATAGAGGTCAAAGCCTATGTGGGTGGTCAAGGGGATGCGGGAGTCCCCGTAGTTTTTTGAGGTATAGCGGAAAAACTGGCGTTTATCCTCTTTTTTTAACGAGCCAATAGGGACGACTTTATAGGCGGATTTGGCGTTGAAATCTAGGGTCTCAATTACTTCGGGCAATAGGCGAAAGCGGCCAATTATCTTACACTCAAGGCGATAGGGAATACGCCTATTCATAAATTGGACAAAGACTTTCTGCGAAGTCAGGTTCTGGTCTTTGGCAATCTTCAGATTGTCTGGAGTCGTAAGGTAGAGATGGTTACCCTCGGTATAGAGCTTCTTGTCACGGCGTAGGAAAAAGGCTTTTCCCAGCTCCTCAGATTCGCTGTCGCTTTTGTCCTTCGACATTGAGACTAGCGCAGAAGGTGGACTTAGCTCTACAAGTTTGTGGAGCTCTTGGAGAGGGCTAAAGGCCGAGGCCTGTTTCTTGCGCCGAGTAAGAAAGTCAAACATCGAGAGATGAACTCCAACGAAAGAGGGGCAGAGAAGTCTACTGAGCTCTGCCCAAATCAATTAATTCATTGTATTATATTAAAAATAAGCGAAAGTGGCAAGTTTAATATAATACAATGAGGCTCTGTTGGTATGCAAATCGGGAGTGAGGATTAGGTATTGTCATGTCGCGAAATGACAGACCTCTTTGTCAAAATGACAGTCTTTGTGGTTGAATACAGCAGGTACAAAAATTGCCCTATGTGAATGTATTGAAATGTATCTAACGACCGAGGTCATTATTATGGTGGAGATAGACAAAGAACATCACGGTGAAATACCAGACCAATTACCCGTGTTGCCTCTGAGAAACATGGTAGTCTTTCCCGGAGTACCAACTCAATTGCTGGTTGGACGCGAGGGATCATTGAAGCTCGTGCAGGAAGTGTTGGAGAAACAGCGGCTCGTTGTTGTAGTTGCACAAAAAGATGCGCAGTTAGAGGCGCCAGAGCCCATTGATCTTCACGCTGTTGGTGTAGTCGTTTACATACATCGAGCCTATAAACTGCCAGACGGCAATATGCAAATATTAGCACGGGGAGTACAGCGTATCGGTATAGATGAGTTCACTCAGTTAGACCCATATATGGTCGCGCGCACGCATGTTATTGAAGAACAATTATTGCACAGCGAGGAAGAATTAGCCCTGGCGAATAATTTGTCACAGCAATTCCAGAAAGTGGTTTCACTCGTTCCCTCGCTGGGGGAAGAATTGCGGGTGACGGCTGTAAATCTTGAAAAAGACCCTGGACAACTAGCCGATTTTGTCGCTTCGGGGTTGGATATTGCTTTCGACGAGAAACAAGAACTCTTAGCAGAACCCCTAGTAAATAAGCGTCTGCGACGTCTAAACTTGCTGCTCAACCGCGAACTCTCGATCCTCGAAATGGGGCACCAGATTCAAGAGCAGATCCAGGAGGAAATGGGGCAGGTACAGCGGGAGCACTACTTGCGTGAGCAAATGCGAGTTATACAAAAAGAGTTGGGTGAGGAGGAATCCGAAGTTGAGGAACTGCGTCTGCGCTTGCGCAAAGCGCGGTTGCCGGTAGAGATACAAAAGGAGGCTGAGCGCGAAATAGAACGCATGGCTCATATCGCTGAGGGGGCTGCCGAATACACTGTAGTTCGCACTTATTTAGATTGGTTACTAGGATTGCCGTGGTCCAAAAAATCTACTGATCGAATCGATATAGATCGGGCTCGGCGAATACTAGATGCAGACCATAAGGGATTGGAAAAAATAAAAGAGCGGGTGTTGGAGTTTTTGTCCGTGCGCAAGCTCAAGAAGTCTTCAAAAGGTCCCATCTTTTGTTTTGTGGGTCCCCCGGGGGTAGGCAAAACCTCACTCGGTCGCTCTATTGCAGATTCTATGGGGCGCAAGTTTGCGCGCATTTCTCTGGGAGGAGTGCGCGACGAATCTGAGATTCGTGGACACCGCCGCACCTATGTTGGTGCTCTTCCCGGCCGCATTATCCAGGCTTTGCGCAAAGCTGGGCGCAACAATCCAGTCTTTATGTTAGACGAGATCGACAAATTGGGAGCTGATTTTCGCGGTGATCCGGCCGCCGCCTTGTTAGAGGTATTAGACCCCGAGCAGAACAATACCTTTGTGGACCACTATCTCGACGTGCCGTTCGATCTTTCGAATATCACTTTTATTGCTACGGCTAACCAACTCGACACAATTCCGCCGGCTTTGCGCGATCGCTTGGAAATCATCCAACTTTCGGGGTATACCGAGGATGAGAAGGTCGAGATTGTGCGCAGCCATATCTTGCCAAGACAACTAAAAGAACACGGGCTTGCACGGCGCAAAGTTTCAATGGATGATGTGGTGCTGCGTCAATTAATTCACGGATATACGCGCGAGGCCGGTTTGCGCAACCTCGAGCGAGAAGTTGGGCGTCTGTGCCGTAAGATCGCCCGTCAAGTGGTCGAAGGTCAGCGCGGTCCGTTCGCGGTGTCTCCTGAGCAACTCATTCACTATCTCGGTTCGGAACGAGTTCAAGAAACTACGCGTGAAGAACGAAGTGCTCCCGGTATAGTCGCTGGCTTGGCTTGGACGCCGGTCGGTGGAGAAGTTATGTTCGTTGAGGCGACACAAATGAAGGGAGGAAAAGGGCTGACTCTCACGGGACAACTCGGCGATGTTATGAAAGAATCCGCGCAGATTGCGCTGTCTTATGTGCGGTCACATGCCGCCGAATGGAGAATAGATCGAGACTTTTTTGCCGAGCAGGATATCCATATCCATCTGCCGTCGGGGGCTATACCTAAAGATGGACCTTCTGGTGGCGTTGCCGTGGCTACAGCATTGCTATCTTTATTGACTGGACGCTCCGTCGATGAAGGGATTGCTATGACGGGCGAAGTGACGTTGCGCGGTCGCGTTCTGCCGGTGGGAGGGATAAAAGAAAAAGTGTTAGCAGCTCACCGTGCAGGCATGACAAAAATTGTATTGCCCAAACGGAATGAGCGCGACTTAGAAGACCTATCAGCCAAAATACACAAGGAGATAGAATTCGTGCTAGTCGATGATCTGTCGGAGGTATTTGCTATATGTTTGCAGGGCGTAGCCGCCCGCCGAGCAGCCTGATACGAGACTAGATGTGAGTGAAATTGTTACAGCACATCCTCGAATCTTGACGGTCCTTCCCGAATCCGCTGCCGTCAAAGAGCTAGTAGCATATCTTGAGCGTCAGGATTTTGACGTGCTCTGGGTAAGGGAGGGGCAGAGCGCCTATGAAATTCTCGATTCAGAGGCGGTAGATGCGCTGATTTATCCCCTGCGCCAGCCGCGTATAGATGGATTGCGTTTACAGGAAATCGCGCGAAGTCGCAACGCGTCTATTTGTGCCATTGCGATTGCCACACCAGAGGAAATCGAACTCGGTATAGAAGCAATGCGTCAGGGGGCGTACGATTTTCAGCTGTTGCCGCTGAACCTAGCTAAGATCGGAGCCGTCTTAGAGCGCGGTTTGTCCTATCAACAATTGGTGGGTGAAGTTTCAGATTTGCAGCGGCGTTTAGATGAGCGCTATCGCTTTGGTGGCATTGCTCGTCGTTCTTCTTTGTGGCAGCGGATCTATCGCCAGGTCGAGCAAGTGTCACAGTCGCGTGCTAGCGTGTTAATTCGCGGTGAGACGGGCACGGGCAAGGGGGAAATTGCCAAAGCTATTCATCAGCAGAGCCGCCGTCGGGCCGAGGCCTTCGTCGAGGTTAATTGCGGTGCTCTGCCCGAAGGGGTTGTTGAGAGCGAGCTCTTTGGGCATGAGAAAGGAGCATTCACCGGTGCGACGACGGCGCGCAAAGGGCGTTTTGAGCTGGCTGATGGCGGTACGCTCTTCCTCGATGAAGTCGGTGATATACCCCTGCCCACTCAAGTTAAGCTACTGCGAGTAATTCAAGATGGCCGCTTTGAGCGCGTAGGGGCGACGCAGACTCGCGGTATTGACGTGCGATTTATTACGGCGACACACCGCGATCTAGATTCCATGGTGGAATCTGGCGCTTATCGCGCGGACCTATTCTATCGTCTCAATGTCGTTACCATCGAAATACCGCCGTTGCGCGAATGCCGGGAGGATATTCCTTTGCTCGTCGATGAATTTGTGCGCCAGTTTGCCGCCGACAATGGCAAATCCATTGAGGGTATCAACTCGCGTGCTCTCGACGTGCTCATCGAATATGATTGGCCTGGCAATGTACGCGAGTTAAAAAACTGTATTGAAGGTATGGTCGTTATGCGCTCGCGCGATGGCAATTTAGAGATGGACGATATTCCGCGCTATATAAACCGCCGCGAACGCTCGTTCCCCGGTGTTGGCTTTCGCGTCGGTATGTCGATGAAAGCAATGGAAAAAATAGCGATACAAGAGACGCTCAAAGCAGTGGGCAACGATCGCCGTCGCGCGGCTGAAATACTGGAAATTGGCTTGAGCACACTTTACCGGAAAGAAATCGAATACGAACTTCGATAGGTTCAGGTCGTTTGGCGGTTATAGTATTCCTTAATGAGTTGGTTGAGAGCCTCCTGTGGATTGCGCACCGCTTCTTCGGAGAGAGTAAACTCGTTCAGACCGGCTAGCTTCAAGCCGTGGCCATAATCGGCAAAGAGCGTATCACATACTGCGTCTGGCGTTTGTTCTTTCTCTGCGGCGAGCTGAACTAGCAGCGTTTCAGCAGCGGTCGAAAAAAATAATTCAATACCGTGTTTTCCGAGGAAGTCGCGGCGAAATTGGCTCAGCGAGGAGGAGCGCAGCAGTCGGTCGAGGGCTTTCTCTGGTTCGTTTATGACTTCCTCGTCAACTACGAAATGGTCGACGCTGCTCGAGGGTAATTTTTTCTCGAAAGGTAGCAGCGCCTTTTCGATGGCCCCCACCAAACTGCGCGCTCCTGTGCGCTCTTCGTGCGCGCGCGTAGCAAGTATTTCCAGCGCTGTGTCGGTGAACTCAGTCGCGATGCCGTAGGCGCGAAAATCGCGCTTTTTGGCGAGTAAAACGCTGCTTTTAGGGCTGCGCAAGATCGCTAGGAGATCTCTTTTTTCCAAGGGGTGCAACACGGCTAGAACCGGTAGCCGTCCAATGAACTCGGATTCAAAGCCATATTCCATTAAATCGTCAGCGCGCACGTGTTGGAATAACTCTTGTGCGGGGATCTCGTCCTTCTGCTCGTTGTCGTTTAGCTGAAAACCTATGGAGCCTAAGTTGAGGCGTCGGCTGATTATTTCGTCGAGTCCAGCAAAGGCGCCGCTAACAATAAAAAGGATATTGCGTGTATTAACTTTTTCGCGTTCGACCTTTCCCGTTTGCTGCATTTGCATAACCGCCTCCATTTGCGAGGCGATATCGTGGGGGGCTTTGAGTTCGACTTCGGTCTCTTCCATCAGCTTGAGCAGATTGCGCTGGACGCCCGAGCGGGAGACATCGGGGCCTTGTTGGCCCCGCGAGGAAGCGATCTTGTCGATTTCATCGATATAGATAATGCCTTGTTCTGCGCGGCCGATATCGCCGTCAGCTTCTCGCACTAACTCTCGCACTAAGTCTTCTACGTCACCGCCTACATATCCAGTTTCACTAAATTTAGTGGCATCGCCTTTGACGAAGGGGACGCCAATTTTGCGTGCGATTAGCTTGATGAGATACGTTTTTCCGACACCCGTAGGCCCTATTAATAGCACGTTGTTCTTGATATTGCCGATGATGTCATCATCTTCATCCGGCGCTAGTTTTAAGCGGTTGAAGTGGGTGCAAATCTTAGTCGCAAGAACGGCTTTGGCTTCGTGTTGGCGAATGACGAACTGGTCCAAATAGGATTCGAGTTCCTCTGGTTTCAGGTCGAATTCAATGGGGACCGTGTCGGGTTCAATGGGTGGATCGGTGCTGCTGCCTGCCGCCTCGGGCTGTGGGGAAGGTTTTTGCTCTTCCATTTGCTGGGCGAGAAATTGGCGCAATTTTTCGGGGTCAAGCCCCATTTTTTCTGCTCGTATATTCATAGGATAGTTTGTTGTTAGGAGGGTTGTATACTGGCTAAATATACTGGGGTTGACAGACGATGACAACCCCGCTTGACATGCGGGAAGGGCCGATCTACATTTCGCCTTATTCAACTGTTTATTAAGGAGTTTTAATGCATTGCAGCGCGCGCCTGCTCTTTCTGAGTATCTTATTAGTCGCATCGGTATTGGCCGTGCGAGGGCAGGCACAGGTCCATACGGTGGTTTACTCGGTCGCTGCGGAAAAAACCTTTACCAGTGGCTTAGAAGCCTATCGCACGGGTGATTATGAGACTGCGCGCGATGCTTTTTTGCAGCTATTAGAGTTTACTGCCAATCAGCGCTCGAGTGCCGGGCAGTTGATGCTTGGTAAGAGCTATTTTCATCTGCTCGACTACGAAGCTGCTCTGGATGCATCGCGTGGCCTACAGCGCAAATACGCCAACAGTCGCTATGGGGCCGATGCACGGCTCTTGGCTGGTGATGCCTATATCAAATTAAAACGCTATTACGAAGCCGCAACTCAGTATGGCCGTCTGCTCGCTACGCCAGCCCCGCTTCTCACGCAGGCGCAGGCGGCCGAACGCTTGGCTGCAATCGACAAAAACGGTTATATCAGTACCAAGGCGTTGGAAAGCGTCCGCCTGTCTGTAGGGGCGAAACGCATGCGCGAGGCGCTGTTTTATGGTAGGGCGCGCTGGTTTCGCCGTTTGGGGTGGCTGCCTGAAGCAGAAGCTGCCACGCAGACGTACCGCGACAGCATAGGCGAGGCAGGTATATTCGCATCTCTCTTGGAAACCCCCTTCGATTTTAACTCGGCCGCAGCTGTAGCCGAACCCGTTCAGCCCGTTTTTACTGTCGAGCCCGTTTCCCCTATACGCGTTATTTCTGAGATGGATGAGCGCGTGAAGCTGGGCCTGCTCTTGCCCTTGAGTGGTCCCTATCACTCGATCGCCGATGAGCTCTATTCCGGGATGCAGATGGCTAATGAAGATGCAGGAGATCTCTTCCAACTCATCGTTGCCGACACCGGAATAGATTATGGCGAATTGCCTATAAAAGAAAACCCGGGCAGCAGTCTGTTGCGAGTGGCCGATGGGGCGCGCAGTCTTGTCGATCAGGGGGTCACGGCGATTATTGGGCCGATTTTTAGTAGTTCTGGCGTCGTTGCCGCTGTTGTGGCCGAGGCGGCTGGAGTGCCATTAGTAGCACCGCTTTCACAGCAAAGTGGTTTGGATTCGCTGGGACAGTATATATTTCAGTTGAATACGATTCCCGAGACGCAAGGTCGATTATTGGGCGAGTATTCTACGCTGGTATTAGGCCAAGAGAACTTGGTGGTGATTGCGCCTCTGAGTGATTATGGCTGGAATTTTGAGCGCGAATTTAAACGCGTTGCCGAGGCCAACGGCGGTCATGTGGTGCACTCCGATTGGTACGTGCCCAACGAAACTAAAGACTTTCGACGAGTCTTCGAAGAAATTCGCCGCATCGGCTTTGAACTAATGCCCGAGCCTGAAGACACGCTGGCCGCTGCGGACTCGTTGGAGTGGGTTGGTCGCGATAGTACGAGCACGCCCCCCTCTTTTCTAAGTGAACTGTTACAGGGTTTAGAGGAAGAAGACGAGGAGGAGGTTGTCGAGGAAGAGGAGGCCCCACCCGATTCGTCGGAAATATTTATTGATACGATAGATGGTATTGTCGTACTTGTTGAGAGCTTCGCGGATGCCAAGACGATTGCTCCGCAAATACATTTTTATCGCCTGCAGACCCAAGTTATGGGTAATGATATTTGGTATGACCCCGAGGGGCTACGTCAAATGCGCCCTGGAGAGCGCAAATACGTGGATGAGACTATACTCGTTTCGGCTCATCGCGAGGGGCAACAGGTCGCTCAAACATTCGTCGATGCTTATCGCAGCAGGTTTTACGGCGATCCAAAATATGCCGCTTATGGCTATGATGCAGTTACGCTTATCGTCGAAGCTTGGAGGCAGGGTGGAGGTGACGGAGTGCAGATGCGCGATTGGCTGGCTCAAGTCCGCACTTTCTCCGGTGCCTCGGGGGGGATTTCGTTTGATGAAGGGAGGCATTCGAACGTGGATTTGACGCTCTTGAAAATCGACAAGGACCGCTTTAGACCGTTGGAAGTAGGAGACTTGCCCGACTTGAGCAATACGTCTGGCGATCTGCCGATTCCGGAACTCGATCTGCCAGTGGGTGAAGTGTCAGAGTAAAGCATCTGTAGCATATTGCGCGCCCTCACCGACCCCCTATATTATATTGTTTGTCTTATATAGGGGATACTAACCATGCCAACATACGAATATGAGTGCCAGAAATGCGGCCATCGCTTTGATGAGTTTCAAAGCATTACGGCCAAACCTTTGAGCGCGTGTCGCAAGGCGATTTGCCCCAAGGGAGGGGCGCGTGGTCGCTTGAAACGCTTGATTAGCGGCGGCGGCGGTTTACTCTTTAAAGGTTCGGGTTTTTACGAGACGGACTATCGCAGTGATAGCTACAAGAAGGCGGCTAAGGCCGATTCGGATAGTTCCAGTGGTAGTGAGTCGAAGACGAGTGAGAGTGAAACCAAGACGAGTAAGGGTGAAACCAAGACGAGTAAGGGTGAAACCAAAAAGAGTAAGAGTGAATCCAAGTCCGAAACTAAAAAAGGCGATTAAAAGCGGAACCGAGATGGCGAAGCAATAGTTAATACTAAGGTGAAAATGTATTTATTGAGATATTTGTCCGTATGCACACTGCTCTGGTTGTTTAGTGGTTGTGGAGAGGAGAACCCGCAGGAACTTCTAGTTGCCGCAGAGAAGGCGGCAGCTGATCAAGCCACTTTGGACCAGGCTGTCGAACACTATAACGCGTTCTTGCAGCGTTTCGCTCAACATGAAAAAGCTCCGGTTGCAGTAAAGCAGTTGGCGGCGATCGCTCAGCAGAAGGGCGATATGCAGGGGGCCATTACTCTTTATGAACGTCTGTTGGCAGAGTATCCCAAGAGCGAACACGGTGATGAGGCGCAGTTTATGATCGCCTTTATATATGAGGAATATCTCAGCGATGCCGTAAAAGCACGCAGCGCCTACCAACTCGTCATCGATCGCTATCCCAACTCGGAACTGGCAGCTAGTGCAAAGCAGCTCTTACCGAATGTTGGGCGCGACCCCGAAGAGTGGGTGCATTTTCAAGAAAAAGCGAATTAAGTTT
>JBLHGI010000117.1:0-16000 GCA_047616505.1 Planctomycetota bacterium | reverse complement strand
CTCTTCTCGATCTTGGCCGTTGACCCATCATCGGAAAAACTATTAAAATCGCGCGTGAAAATTTCGCGCATAGCCAAGCCTAATCGCGTCTTAACTTCTGGGATAGGTTGATAACCGACACCGGCACTTTGTGTGAAATAGGCCGGATCAAAAAACTGTGAAATACCGACTTCGCTCGGCCCACTATAGTCGTAGCCGTGGGCAAACTGCGTTTTCATTGTCGCACCAACGTAGGGGTTTAAATAGGTCCCAACTTTGTAGGTCAGTGTCGTGCCCAATGAAATTTTATCATCGGTCTTGCGCACATCTTGGTCGCCCAACTTGCTCTGACCGAAGGCGAGTTTATAGGTATTATTCCAGTCGACCTTATCCGTAGCATACGTCGAACCGCCATTTAAGGTCAGCGCCCAAGCCAGCGCATCCTCGCCCCCCTGTGCCCAATCTTTGAGCGCGACTTGCGTCAGGTTGACGGCACCGGCCAACGAGTGCTTCCACGGCGCCGGTGCTTCTTGGGCCTGTAGTGTGCCACACAGAGCAGCCAACACACATGCAATACGAATATTCACGATACCCTCCTTTTGGATTTTCGCTGTATTCTTCTTACTCTCTCTACTAAGCAGACATAGAAAATACGGTATTTTCTCTTTCGCGGAACCCGGGCGAGCCACCCGAAATCGATGCATTCAGCTAGTGCCCACAGCATGGTTTACGATCTTGCTATGCTCCATGAGGCCCCAGGCCTCAGACCTACCTCGATGCGCGCTCGAAAAAAGCCAACAGCATGACAACGTACGCCGATGCCGACATTCTACACAGCCCCAGCTTTTTATCGCCGACTGAAGCCGAGCACGCGCTGGTCCAACTGCGCGACGAGACGGCTTGGGGCCAACACGTCATCCAACTATTTGGCCGCCCCGTCAACGCACCGCGCCTTTCCTCTTGGCACGGCGATGCCGATGCACGCTATACTTATTCGGGGCTACAACTCGAACCGCAGCCCTGGACTCCGCTCCTTGCCAGTTTGCGCCAACGCATAAGCACAGAGCTCGCTACTCCCCTCAACAGCGCCCTACTCAACTATTACCGCGACGGCAGAGACAGCATGGGCTGGCATAGCGATGACGAGACCGAACTCGGCGACGAATCCTGTATTGTGTCCCTCAGCCTTGGGGCCAGACGTCGTTTTTTATTGCGCCATAAAAGCCGCAAGGAACTCGACACGCTCGAATTCCAACTTGGGCACGGCGACCTATTGGCCATGCGTGGCTCCACCCAACATTACTGGAAACACCAAGTGCCTAAAACGCAGCGCCCCGTTGGGGAGCGCATCAATATCACTTTTCGCCACATACACTCCAGAGAGACCTAATATGACCATCCAACTCGCCATGGTCGGCTGCGGCCAGATTGCCGATGCTCATTTCAAGGCCATTGCCAGCTTGAAAAATGCCCGCCTCGTAGCAACGGTCGACAGCGAGCTTGAACGCGCGAGCAGTGCCGCGAGCCTCTACGGCGCCGAACGCGCGAGCACCGCCTACGATGAGGTGCTCGCAGACGATGAGGTCGATGCCGTTATACTCTGCCTACCGCATCACCTGCACGCCCCTTTCTCTATCAGAGCAGCCGAGGCCGGCAAACACATATTGGTGGAAAAGCCCATGGCCTTAGACGAGGGAGAATCGCTACAGATGGTACAGGCAGCCGAGAACGCCGGCGTACAGCTCTCGATAGGCCAATCGAGTCGCTATATTCCCGCCTACTGGAAAACACGCGAGCTGCTGGCTTCTAATTCCATTGGCCGCATCGTCAATATATTGCACCAACGCACGTTCTTTATCGACCAACTCTCCACCGACTGGCGCCGCGTCGAAGGAGAGTGCGGTGGACTCTATTTGCCTCTATTTGGCAGCCACGATATCGACGCCATCCTGTGGATGCTCTCCACTCGCCCACGTCGTATTTGGAGCTCCCTACTCAGCGCCAGTCCCGTCTCCGCAGGGGATAGTGACGGCATCGTCGGCATCGATCTAGAAAATGGCGCCGTCGCCTCGCTGGCGTTTGCGACGCGCTGCAAACGCGCGCGTACCGAAACGCTCTTCGTCGGGGAAGACGGGCACCTGCAATTGCGCCGCAATGGCATCGAACTCAATGGCGAACAGGTCGCCATCGACGATAGCGAAGAAGCCTTTACGCACCAGATGCGCCTCTTTGTCGAAGCATTGATAGCAGGGACTGCCGTACCGGCCCCCGGCCGCGAAGTACTCGCCGTTATGCGCACGCTCGATCTAGCGAAAAAAGCGCACGCCACGGGACAAGCCCAATCGTTTCTCATTTGACCTTCCATTCCACCCAACCAAGAAAGGCCCCATGTCCGACCAAGAGATAAAAATACTCGTCGTATCCCAGGGCGTGGACATCGTCCAGCGCATGCGAGCACTCTTCGCCGAAGCCTCCGTAGAAGTATCTTGGGAAGGGCGTATCGCTCGCGTCCTCGACCTCTTTGAAAGAGCATTCTACGATATTCTGCTCATCACCGATACCATCGTCAAAGACGGCACGGTCGAAAGCGTCGAGGTTCTCGAAGTTCTCGCCGCCAAATGCCCCGCCACCCAAGTCTTATTCCTCGTCGATCCCGGCAATATAGACATAGTCAGCACCGCCCTACAGGCCGGCACCTATCAGTATATCAAACAGCCCGTCAGCGACGGGGAATTGCGCATGGTAGTCGAGACTGCCCTGGAGCAACGCCCGCAGTACGGCGATAATTTGCTCTCCAAGATCGACGATGAGCAGCACTCTGCACAGCTAATCGGCGACTCGCAGCCTATGCGCGACGTCTATCGCTACATACGCCAGGCCGCCTCCAGTGATATACCCGTGCTACTGTCGGGAGAGAC
This sequence comes from Planctomycetota bacterium, assembly GCA_047616505.1. GTDB lineage: Bacteria > Latescibacterota > UBA2968 > UBA8231 > UBA8231. Next base: position 13,103 of record JBLHGI010000117.1, on the reverse strand, counting down.
CGGCACCGGCAAAGATCTCGTCGCCCATGCCATCCACCTACAGAGCGCACGCCGCGATGTCGCCTATATCCCACTCAACGTCGCCGCCCTACCGCCCGAGTTGGTCTCCAGCGAACTCTTTGGCCACGAGAAGGGCGCGTTCACTGGCGCCAGCGAACGCCGCGCCGGCGTTTTTGAACAGGCCCATAACGGCACCGTCTTCCTAGACGAGATTGGCAGTATCGACGAGCGCACCCAGGTGAGTTTGTTGCGCCTGCTAGAGCAGAAACGCTTTCACCGTCTGGGTGGCCGCAGCCTCGTCGCCAGCGACGTGCGCCTAATCGCCGCGACCAACGCCAATCTGCCCGAACTCGTCCAAGAAGGCACTTTTCGCGAAGACTTACTCTTCCGCCTCGACGTCTTCAATATCCACCTGCCGCCACTCAGAGAGCGTCACGGCGACCTGCCGCAGCTGTTGCAGGCATTTCTCACGCGCTTCAACAAGGAGTTGCAAAAGGATATCCACGACATCGCACCACAGTGCCTGGCCGCCCTCGAGGCCTATCCATGGCCCGGCAATATTCGCGAGTTGAAGAACGTCATCCAACGCGCATCGCTCATTTGCCAGGGGCATATATTGCAGTTGGAACACTTGCCCGCGCGTCTGCAAAAAGGCACAGAGCAGAAACCGCAGATCTCCTTTGAGGTAGGCACGGCCTTGGAGAATGTGGAGCGCGAAATGATCGCGCACACCCTACAGTACACCAATAACAACCGCCTGCAAACCGCCCGCCTCCTCGGCATCAGCCGCCGCACGCTCTACAATAAAATCGCCCGCCACAAGCTGGACTGACACTACAGTGTGCAACTTAGGCACACTCCTGTTTTATATATAAAGTAAATAATAACAATAACATATAAACAATTATAGTGTATTACACTATTACTGTGCGCACTTATTGCACAGCGCCAACTGCAAGACCATGCAATAAGTGTATAATTATTGCACACAACGTTTTAAAGATTTCTTTTAACACCTCTGGCACATACCCCGTAAAGTCTTTACTACAAAACAACTTACCAATAATATAAAAATCATAGGCATCCCGGTACGATTGTTGCACAGCGTTGGTATTAACGCTACGCCATACCAATCGATAAAGGAAGCAAATATCTATGTCTAAATATCTATTTACGTCGGAATCTGTTTCGGAAGGCCATCCGGACAAGGTCGCCGACCAAATCTCGGACGCTATCCTCGACGCCCTATTAGCCCAGGATCCCGATTCTCGCGTGGCCTGCGAGACGTTGGTAACGACCGGCCAAGTGGTCGTCGCCGGCGAAGTCACTTCAAAAGCATCCATCGATATCCAGCAGATCGTGCGCGAAACGATCGCCGATATCGGCTATAACGATCCCGAATACGGCTTCGACTACCGCTCCTGCGGCGTGCTGGTCGCCCTCGACCAGCAGTCGCCCGATATCTCGCAGGGCGTCAGTCAGGGCGAGGGCCTGCACGAAGAGCAGGGCGCTGGCGATCAGGGCATGATGTTCGGTTACGCCTGCCGCGAGACGCGTCAGCTGATGCCGCTGCCGATCATGCTCTCTCACAAATTGCTCCAGCACCTGACGAAGCTGCGCAAGAGCAAGAAGATTCCCTACCTGCTGCCCGATGCCAAGTCGCAGGTCACGGTCGAATATGTCGACGGCAAACCCCAGCGCGTCGATGCGGTGGTAATTTCGACGCAACACCGAGCCAACGCCACGCACAAGCGCATTAAGCGCGACATGATTGAGCAAGTCATCAAGAAGGTAGTGCCGGCCAAGTTGCTGGACAAAAACACCAAGTACCACATCAATCCGACGGGGCGTTTTGTCATCGGTGGTCCGCACGGCGACTGCGGTCTGACGGGACGCAAGATCATCGTCGATACCTATGGGGGCATGTGTCCGCACGGGGGTGGTGCCTTTTCGGGCAAGGACCCGAGTAAGGTCGACCGCAGCGCTCACTATATGGCGCGCTACGTGGCCAAGAACGTGGTGGCGGCAAAGTTGGCCGATCGCTGTCAGGTCCAAATCGCCTACGCCATCGGCGTCCCGGAACCGGTCTCGGTGCTAGTCGATACCTATGGCACAGGGTTGGCCGACGACGAGCAAATCGCCGAGTGGATACAGGCCGTCTTCGACCTGAACCCCAGCGCCATTATAAGTGCACTAAAATTAAAGCGGCCGATCTACCAGCAGACGACGAATTACGGCCACTTCGGGCGCGAACTAAGCGATTTCTCGTGGGAGAAAACAGACAGAATAACCGCGCTCAAGCGCAAAGCGAAGAACCAATGAGACCCACCAACGACAGAGGAATAGAGGCATTATTATGAGTGCACAAACGACGGCGACAGAAGAAAAAGAACAGGACTTCGGCTCCGACCCCACTGCCACGCGCGAGACCGACAACTACACACAGGAATACGTCTGGGGCTTCGTCGACAAGTGGGACGAGCTCATCGATTGGGACCAGCGCGCCCAGGGCGAGGGCGATTTCTTTATTGACCACCTCAAAGAGCGTGGTGCCCGCCGCGTGCTCGACGTAGCCACGGGCACCGGTTTCCACTCCGTGCGCCTGCTCCAGGCGGGTTTTGAGGTCGTCAGCGCCGATGGCAGCCCGCAGATGCTCTACAAGGCCTTTGCCAACGGGCGCAAGCGCGGCTTCGTCATGCGCACGGTGCAAGCCGATTGGCGCTATCTAAACCGCGACGTCCACGGCGAATTCGACGCCATCATCTGTTTGGGCAATTCTTTCACCCACATGTTTAAGGAACGCGACCGCCGCAAGGCGCTGGCCGAGTTCTACGCCATGCTCAAACACGATGGCGTACTCATTCTCGACCAGCGCAACTACGATTCGATCCTCGACAACGGCTTCTCCAGCAAACACACCTACTACTACTGCGGCAACAAAGTCAGCGCCGAGCCGGAATTTATGGACGAGGGCCTCGCGCGCTTCCGCTACAAGTTCCCCGACGAGTCCGTCTATCACCTCAATATGTTCCCGCTGCGCAAGGACTACACGCGCCGCCTGATGAGCGAGGTCGGTTTTCAGAAGATCGAAACCTACGGCGATTTCCAAGAGACCGACCCCAAGGAAGAACCCGATTTTTTTGTCCACGTAGCTGAAAAATACTACAGCGAAGAAGAGGAAGAAAAAAAGCGATGAGCCCCGAAGTCTCAACAACCGTAAGCACCGCCCGCGACTATTATAATAGCGGAGACGCCGATAACTTTTATGCCCTGATCTGGGGCGGCGAAGATATTCATATAGGCCTCTATGAGGCAGTGGATGAAGCCATCGCCACAGCCAGTCACCGCACCGTCGAACACCTAGCGGCCCAACTCGGCCCCCTCGAACGCGACGTGCGCGTGCTCGATCTGGGATCGGGCTACGGCGGCGCCGCACGCTACCTGGCCACTACATATGCTGCACGCGTGACGGCCCTCAACTTGAGCGAAGTCGAAAACGAGCGCCACCGCCAGATGAATGAACGCGCCAGCTTGAGCGAGCGCATCGAAGTAGTCGACGGCAATTTTGAAGAGATCCCCTGCGACGACGCACAGTTCGACGTAGTCTGGTCCCAGGACGCCATCCTGCACAGCGGCGAGCGCGCACGGGTATTGCGCGAGGTAGATCGCGTGCTCAAACCGGGCGGACAATTCATCTTCACCGATCCGATGCAGGCCGACGATTGCCCGGCGGGTGTCCTCCAGCCCATCCTCGATCGCATCCACCTCAATTCGCTCGGATCGCCGGGTTTCTACTCGACCCAGGCCGAACTACTCGGCTGGCGCGACCTCGGATTTAGCGATCATACGCAGCAATTGGTCAACCACTACCAGCGCGTATTAGAAGAGACGGTTAAAGCGGAGCAAGATTTATTAAAAAAGGTCGGTGCTGCCTATATCGAACGCATGAAAAAGGGCCTCGGCCACTGGGTCGAAGGTGGCCGCGCCGGCCATCTGGCCTGGGGTGTATTGCATTTTAAGAAGATCTGATGCAGCCATTTCAACACCAGGAGAATCCCTTTGACGAATAGCGATAGCAGCGCTCTCAAGCTGAAAATTCACCCGACCGTATTCTGGACTTCGACCGCACTCATTTTCTTCTTCGTCGCCTTTAGCCTCTTCAACCTGGCGCAGATGAAGGAAGTGCTCGACGCCGTGCAGCACTCCATTACCACCAGTACCGGCTGGCTCTTCATTGCCGCCGTCAATATATATCTCGCTATCGTCGTCTATCTGCTGTTTAGTCGCTATGGCTCTATCCGCCTCGGCGGCGCCGATGCGCGCCCGGAATTTACTACCTGGGGCTGGTTTTCCATGCTCTTTAGCGCCGGCATGGGCATCGGCCTGGTGTTTTGGAGCGTTGCCGAGCCGATCTTCCACTATTCTGCTCCGCCCTGGGGAGAGGCCAATACGGTGGAATCTGCCGAGTTGGCGATGGGCATCACCTTCTTCCACTGGGGCCTGCACGCCTGGGCGCTCTATGCGCTGATGGCGCTGGGGCTAGCTTATTTCTCTTTTAATCGCGGCCTGCCGCTAACTATTCGCTCGGTCTTCTATCCCATACTCGGCGAGCGCATCCACGGCTGGATGGGGAATACCATCGACATACTCGCCGCCGTGGCCACGCTCTTTGGCCTCGCCACATCGCTGGGTCTCGGTGCCCAGCAGGTCAACGCGGGCCTGGACTATCTCTTCGCCATAGGCCAGGGCAGCACACAGCAGATCCTACTCATCGCCGGCATTACGCTGATGGCCACGGTCTCCGTTGTCCTCGGTTTAGACAAGGGTATCCGCCGCCTGAGCCAGTTCAATATGGCCGCTGCAATAGCGCTCCTGGTCTTCGTCTTTATAGCGGGCCCCTCTCTGCATCTGCTCGACGCGCTGGTGCAGAATATCGGTGCCTATCTTGCCAATTTACCCAAGCTCAGCCTGTGGACCGAAGCCTACGGACGCGGCACCTGGCAGCACAGTTGGACGATCTTCTACTGGGCCTGGTGGATCGCTTGGTCGCCCTTCGTTGGCATCTTTATCGCCCGTATCTCGCGCGGGCGCACCATCCGCGAATTTTTGCTCTGCGTGCTGCTGGTCCCCTCGCTAATGACCTTTTTATGGTTGACGATCTTCGGCAACAGCGCTCTCTTCAGTGAACTCTACGGCAACGGTGGCATTACCGCCGCCGTCAACGACAACGTCGCCACTGCCCTCTTCGTCTTGTTGGATTCGTTCCCCTGGTCGGCCTTTACATCGGCGCTCAGCGTCATCGTCATCACCGCGTTCTTCGTCACCTCGTCGGACTCGGCTTCGCTCGTCGTCGATATAATCACCGCCGGCGGCCATCCCAACCCACCGACGATTCAGCGCATCTTCTGGGCCATAGTAGAGGGAGTAGTAGCTGCCGTGCTCTTGCTCAGCGGCGGTCTCAGCGCATTGCAAACCGGCGTCATAATCACCGGTTTACCCTTTGCGCTAATTATCTTGCTCATCGGCTTTAGCCTACTGCGCGGCTTAAAAGACGACGAGCAGCACGACGAGCAACTCCATTCTTAGTATAGCGCGCAAGAGCGCGCCATAAAGTGCAAAAAAGGGGGCGTGCCACGCAGGCACGCCCCCTTTCCACCTAGGTGTAAGGCTATTCTACCGCCTGCCAGCGATGTGCACTGCGCGTCTGCTTCTGCGCCAGCGCCTCGACCCACAGCTGGCACCACTGCTCGTAATCCGTCAACGCCGAGTTCGGGTCGGCGGCACTGCGCACGACAAAAGCGGGGTGGAAAGGCCGCCCCGTTGGCGTACCCGTAGCCTGGTAACGCAAATCCATGCTCCAGCGAATAACCTGTGAGTTATTGCCGCGAGAGCGATGCGGAATCTCCTTGTGCATGAGCAGCACATCGCCTTTTGCCATCGGCAATACGGCGATATCTTCTGTCGGCATCTCCCCGTCGACAATCGTCGTGCCCACCCCCTTCTTGCTGTGGTGCTGCCACAGGCCGCGCCCGTGCGTGCGCGGAATGATTTCCAGACAGCCGTTCTCTTCAGTAGAAGAAGACAGCGGCAGCCACACAGTGAGTATAGAGTAGGGGTCTGCCTCTTCCCAGGTGACGCCGGCGTCCTGGTGCCAAGGCACCACGTGCGGGTCGCTGCCCCCCGGCGTCAACCCGGCGGGCAGTTTGGGACGCGTATGCTGAATCGGGCTGCAGGTTATTTCCTCACCGACCAATCCTTCCACTAGATCGAGCAGGTTTTTGTTTGCCAAAAATTCAAAGCAAGCGCGCCCGCGAAAATGCATAATGTCTAACTCGCGATAGAGCTCGTTGTCCTCGCTACAAATACTGGCTAAACGCCGATCAAAAGGCTCCCCCGCATAACTCTGCGAAATCTTACCCGCGGCCACTAATTCACTCGCCCGCCTATCGATATGAGCCTCGTATTCGGCAATGACCGGGTCTATATCCCCAGGCTCTAAGGCACCGCGCACCAACAAATACCCTTCGTCATTAAACTGCGCAATCTGCTCGTCACTCAAATCCATACCAGAAATCTCCTTTTTGCAGGCAAAGATAGATAGAGATGGGGTTGGCTGTCTATATACGCTCGGTATCTTGCGTGGACTGATCTACTATTTTAACTTGAATCCCATCCATCTCAAACCAATCAAACATAAAAAAGACCAATGAAACTAGGCATCGTCGGCACCGGCTCTTTCGCCCAAGGCTTTATCCCCCTCTTTAAAGCACATCCCTTAGTCGACCACATCACCCTCTGTGATCTCGACTCTGAAAAGCTGGCGCAGAATGCGGCTAAACACGCCATCAAAGATACCAGCCCCTCGCTCGAAAAGCTCTGCGCCACAGACGTAGATGCCGTCGCGCTCTTCACCCAAAATTGGCTACATGCCCCCCAGGCCATAAGCGCGCTCGAAGCCGGCAAACACGTCTACTCAGCCGTGCCCTCCAGCATTGACATCGAAGAAACGCAGGCCCTAGTCGACGCCGTCGAGCACAGCCAGAAAATATATATGCTGGGCGAAACCAGCTATTATTACCCCGGCGTCCTCTACTGTCGCCAGCGCTACCAGCAGGGCGATTTCGGCCGCATCGTCTATGCCGAGGCCGAGTACTTCCACGACTGGGACCACGGCCTCTACGATGTGGCGCGCTGGCGCGGCGGTGAAAACTGGAAAGATACCGCCGGGATTCCGCCAATGTATTACCCCACGCACTCAACCAGTCAGATCATTTCCATCACCGGAGCTCATATGCTCAAGGTATCGTGCCAGGGTTTTCGCGACGAACACGAAGACGGAATTTACCCAGAAAACAAGTGGCAAAACCCCTTTAGCAACGAGAGCGCGCTTTTTTCGATGTCCGATGGCAGCACGTGTCGAATTGGTGAATTTCGCCGCGTTGGTCACCCCGGCTGTGTGCGTTTTTCGCTGTGGGGTACCGAGGCTAGCTTCGAAGACAATCTCGCCGGTAAAGCCTGGACGACCAAAGACCGCCAAGCCACCCAATCCCTCGACGACACCCTCGCCTGTAGCGGTCAACCCGTGCGCATACAGGGCGGCATGGAAAAGGTAAATAGCGACGACGGCACCCACCTCGGCACCTCCAGTGTCCACCCCGTTGAACGCCTACCGGCTAGTTTTGCCGGCCTGCCCAACGGGCACGCCGGTTCGCATCAATTTCTCGTCGACGACTTTGTCCAAGCCTGTAGCAGCGGCCAGCCCCCCCCGAATAATGTCTGGGATGCCGCCCGCTACGTGTTACCTGGGCTCGTAGCGCACCAATCAGCCCTGCAAGGGGGCACCTTACTCGACATTCCCGACTTCGGTCATCCCCCTGTAAAACAAGGATAAGTATGCGGACTAATCCACAACCGGACCCCAGAGACAATCGCTCGCGCACAACGGCGCAAAAGATGGAACTCCGCGTTGGCCCCGACGGCGATTTGCAAGGTAGCGACGATAAAGTATTACAGGCCGGCATCGACTACCTACATCGCTTGGGAGGAGGCACCCTGCACATACGGCCCGGCGAGTATACCATGCGCAATGCGCTCTATCTCCGCAGTGGCGTGCGCATCGTCGGCGGCGGCGAAGGCACCGTGCTCAAAAAAGCGGCCAGTGTCTGCACTGAACTCGTATGCGATTCCGACTGGTACGAAGCGCAGATACGCGTAGCGGACCCGAGTGGATTTACTCCCGGCTGTGGCATTGCCCTGCGCAGCCAGCACGCCGGTGCCCTACAAGTTATCAAGGATACGGTGACAGCTGTCGAGGGGAATATATTGCACCTGAGTCGACGCCTAGAAAAAAATGCTTGGCTTTCCGAGGGGGCCACGGCCGCAACACTCTTCCCCATCCTCACGGCTGAGTGGGTAGACGACATCGAGATCGAGCATCTCGTGCTCGACGGCAATCGCGAAAACAACGAGGAACTCAACGGCAATTACGTCGGCGGCCTCTTTATCCAGCACTGCGACCGCTACAGCATGCGCGATGTCGTTTCGCGCCACTTCAACGGCGATGGCTTCAGCTTTCAGGTATGCGACGATATCCATTTCGAGCGCTGCCGCGCCGAGGGAAATGCCAACCTCGGCTTCCACCCCGGCAGCGGTTCACAGCGCCCCGTCTTCCGCGACTGCCATGCGCGCGGCAATAGCCAGGGAATCTTCTTCTGTTGGGGCGTAACGGATGGTTTAGCGGAAAACTGTATCCTCAGCGAAAACCTGTCCTATGGTTGTTCCATTGGCCATCGCGATACGGACAATCGCCTGATCGGCTGCACTATAGAGAACAACCGCGAGTTTGGGCTGCTCTTTCGCGAACCAGTAAGCGAGTTTCGCGGCGCCCACCGCAATTTCGTAGAAAACTGTCTTTTCCGCGATAACGGTGGCGATGGCGATGGGGTCGCCGTCGAATTTCACGGCGCCGCCCACGACGTCATCCTACGCCAAAATCGTTTTGAAGACTCGGGCCGAGAACACCAGCAGATCGGCGTGCGCCTTAGCCTCGAAGCCGAAGGCGTGCAGCTTTTGGACAATATATTTACCGGTATGCACGAGAATATTGTGCACAAAGATCCCGAGGCCACCACGACATGAAGCGCTTCCTGCTGCTCGATTTTGGCACCACCTCGACCAAGTCTACCGTTGTCGACCTCGATGACGGCACTTTTACAGCGCCCGAAAGCCATCGGTCGCTCAACAATCTCAGCACCCACCCCGGCCGCTGCGAGTTTGCACTCGACGAGGTCGCCCAGCGCTTTGATACTATTTGCAACACCTATTATCAGCGCGAAGCGTTCGACGGTATTGCCCTCTGTAGCGAAATGCACGGGTTTGCCGTACTCGATCCCAACGGCCAACCGCTCTCGAACTATATCAGTTGGAAAGACGAGCGCTCACTCGAAAAGATGGGGGATGAAAGTCCCTTTGTAGAACTGAGCAGTTTATTGGGCAAGCGCTTCAAAAGTATCACGGGCATGCGCGCACGCCCAGGTTTTGCACCGATGAATTTCCTCCACCTAGCCCGCAGCGCCAACCTGCCCAAGACCGTGCGTATCGTCGACTTACCCGCCTGGCTCTGCCGCGCCAGCGGCGAGGCCACCGGATTCGCGCACCCAACCATGCTCGCAGGGCTGGCACTGTACGACGTGCAGCGCCAACAGACCTCGGACGAACTCGTCGATGCCCTGTTCCAGCTCTGCGGCGTGCGCGTGCAAATCGACCAGATGGCCAGCGCAGGTCAGATCGCCGGTTATTGGCATAGTGGACGTATAAAGGTCCCCATATTCGTCGGCATCGGCGACCATCAATGCTCGCTGTTGGGCGCTGGCCTCGTCGACCGCGATACCCTATCGATCAATTTGGGCACCGGAGCCCAAGTCTCGGCCCTCGACCTACAAAACGCTCCTGACGAGGCGGAGACACGACCTTATTTTTCAGAACACCAACTCAAGACGATCACCCATATTCCCGGTGGGCGAGCCTTGGCTGAGTATATCGATTTTTTGCGGGAAGTTGGTGGCGATACGGCCGATTTTTGGCAGCGCCTAACCACCATCGATTTCGACACCGTTCAGCAGAGCAGCCTATACTTTGGCCTCGGGCTCTTTCCCAGTGCACGCGGCTACGATGGCGGTGGGTTTATCTCCCGCATTGGCGAGGGCAGCCTAACGCTCGAAAATTACCTAGGCTCGCTGCTGCGCGCCTTCGCTGCACAATACATCGAACTCGCCGAACTCTTCGATCCTGCACAACAGCTGAGGCACGCCTTGCTCAGCGGTGGCATAGCCCGCCGCCTACCCGTCATAGAGCAACTCTTGAGCGCGTCCACCCCCTACCAAGTAACGGGTGCCACCACTCTCGACGAATCGCTGCTCGGTCTGCGCACCATTGCCCTCGTCTCCGCCGGTAGAGCAAGCGATGTATTTGCAGCACAGGCTATTTTTGGCCGGGGGTGTAGCCGTCCATAGCACAGAATATATATTTGTCTATCACTTAACCTTCATACACTCAACTGGCCTGTGCCTCGCGCAGGCGATGCGAGAGAATGCGCATCATATTAAAGGCAATAGATGAATAGCGACGTAGGATGCGCTCTAAACTAGAGCGTTGCAAAGAGAGCAGATGGACCGGGCCCATAGCCACAACGGAAGCAGAGCGCGGTTCATTATCGAGTAGAGCCATATCGCCAAAGACCTGCTTTTCTCCCAGCACGGCCAAGCGGGGTCCATCTTCTTTTTTCACCTCTAATTCACCGCTGACAACGATATACATCTTGTCGCCGGTCGTGCCTTCTTTGATTACGACTGCCTCTTCTTTGACGCTTTCCTCTTCGATCGATAGCGCTACGTGATAGAGTTCCTCTAACGGTAGAGTCGCAAAAAAAGGAGATTCCTTCAAGAAAGTTATCTTCTCCATCGTCGTCAGGGGCTGGTCTGTTTCCGCCATATCGCCTCCATCTTTCTTCTCGATAATTTCCGTTAATATCTGTCCTGCCTCTTCAGATAACTCGCCAGCAGCCGCACGACACAGTTCATCGCGCCCGAGGCTCACCGCACTCCATACGGCCGCCACCTGAGTCCACGGCCCGGCCGTCATCAGCAAATGCCGCAGCACCTGTTCCTGGTCAACCTCGCCCCAACCCGCCGTGCGCTCAGCCATGCGCGCGCGCTCTTCCTCATCGCTTTCCAGTAGGGGTAACAACAGTGCCAACAGCTCGCGATCTGCGATATTTTCTAATAATTCAACCGCATTTTCACGCGCTTCTTCGTCCTCATCGCTCAGACGTTCCACCAAATCTCCAACCACCCCCGTATCACCCAAGTGCCCGAGCAATCGCACCACGCCATTACGCACAACCTGTGTTTCTGCATAGAGCTGATCTATGAGTATACCCGGCGTAAAATCCCCGTCCATTTCGCCCAAAACGCGTATGGCGACGAGATAGCGGCTAGCCTCTACCAAACGCTGGCGACACGAATCCATCAGCGCATCGTGGAATACTTCGTCATCTTGCACCACCAACGCCGACAACAACCCCTCCCATTGCCGCAGTGGTACCACCTGTAGTTCGGCCACCATACGCTGGCACAATTCGGGCGAACGGGTCTTGCCCAATGCCTGTACCGTCGTCTCGATGACATCTGGGTCGGGGTCGTTCAACATGCGCAACAGTGCGGCAAAGCCCTCGTCTTCACCCAATTCGCCCAAGCTGCGCACGGCCGCCTCGCGCACCGCGGGATGCACATAATCGAGAAAGGGCAAGAGCTGTCCGCCCAACTCTCTGCCGCCAACGCTTCCCGCCGCCTCGATACCCGCCATGAGTTCCTCGGCTTCTGCACTAGCCAGCAGAGTCGCCAAAACCTTACCACGCGATGCAGACGACTCGTGGTGCTCCAAGCGCTCCAAAACCATAAGACACTCGGCCTGCATGGAAGCACGCTCATCCTCCGTGCGCAAGTGCCCAGCTATTTTATTGCCAATTCGCTCGCGCAATCCGACGTCGGCTATGCCGTCGAGTTGGTTAGAGATACAGCGCACGGCACTCAGACGCACTTCGCCATCCTCGTCTTGCAGACAGAGCAATACCGCCTCTATACCTTTCACCACCGACTGCGGCTCCAGATGCAACGCCGCTAGGGCCGCACTGCGAATGCGCGGATTTTCATGCTCTAAGAGTCCGAGACAAACCTGTTCGCCTGCCGGCCCAGGGCTCCGGTGCAACATCTCTATGCCCAGTTGGCGCACGCCATCGTCACGGTGTAAGAGCAAGCTACGAGAGAAATCGGGGGAATGGGCAATCAACTCGCCCAAGGCCTGTATTGCCTGATCATCCTCCAAGTCAAAATCCTGTTCGCGCACCGCCTGTATCAGTACCGCAGTATAACTGCGCTTGAGCAGGAAGCCGCAAAAGATCATGGCAAGACTCAACACCAACAGCACCATAAACAGCTCGCCCAGCGTTAACCACTCGCGTGCGTGTAAGGCTGTAATACCAGCGCCAACCAGTCCGCCCAGGAGCATAAACCCCCCTTCCATGATCATGCGCGTACCGTCGCTATTGCGCTGTGGTACGAGCTTGATCAGCACCTGATATGCCGGGGAAATTACGCTATCGAGCAATAGGTAATTCACCAAATTACCTGCAAAAATAGCGGCAATTATGGGCAGCGGTAGCACCCCTTCAAAAGCAGCTAAGAGCAACGCCGCCACTACCGAATACACGACACATACCCACAAATACACGTTGCCCGTACCGATCCAACGCAGCAACCGCTGTAATAAAAACGTAGTGACAAAAAGCGTCGCCACACCCGTCAGGCCAAAAAACAAACCGAAGAACTCGGTAATTTCTTTTTCGGATGAATAGTATTGTCGCCCGACTACATTAAAACCGTAGTGGATAGCCGTATAGAGAGCAAACACTGCAATCGACAACACAAACAGCAATATCAGGTAGGGAGAACGCGCGAAGTAGCGCATATTTTCACCCACGGTCGCCGCCTCGTCACCATCTCCTTCGCCCTCCACGACAAAATATCGACGCAGCAGGCGGCGCAAAA
>JBLHGI010000116.1:0-16151 GCA_047616505.1 Planctomycetota bacterium | reverse complement strand
CCCGTGCGCATAGGAATCATTGGCTGCGGCACACAGGCCAATGTGCACTTTGGCTGCATCAAAGCGCTGGGTCCAGAGAAAGCTACTATTAGCGGACTTTGCGACCTCGACGACGAACGCTTAGAAGTAGCGCAACAAATGTGGCCTGCCGCGCGCTGTGAGCGCGACTTTCGGACCCTGCTCGAAAAGGGCGATTTGGATCTAGTCATTATTGCGACCATGCCCAATACGCATGAGGTGATGGCGCTGGCCGCACTCGAGGCGGGTGCGCATATTCTCTGCGAAAAGCCGTTTATGATGAATGTGGAACAGGCCGAAAAGGTCTTGGCCAAAGCCGACGAAGTGGGACGGCAGGTGCAACTGGGCACCAATATGCGCTATATGGCCAGCTCTCTTTATCTACGGGACCTAATCGCCGGAGGCAGCATCGGCACACCGGTCTTTGCCAAAGCGTGGGGCTGCCACAAGAATCCACCCGTCTGGGGACCGCATTATAACCTGGCGACTTCGGGCGGTGGAGTGCTCGCCTCAACTCTGGTGCACACCCTCGACTTGGCCATATGGATAAGCGGTGCTCCCAATCCCATTTCCGTCAGCGCGGCAACCTCGCGGCTCTTTCCCACAAAGCGCGGCCCAAACGTAGACGAAAAGGTGCGCGCGCGCTACGACGCCGAAGACTTGCTCAGCGCCTTTGTGCGTTTTGACAATGGCACCTATTGCTCCTTAGAGGGCAATTGGTGCAGCGAGCTAACGGATTTTCACGGCTTCCAGCTCGTGACGACACAGGGCACCATAACGGGCGCACCGTTCTCTGTGCTGGTCGATGAAGAGGGTGAAATCGTCGATAAAACGCCGCTCTTGGACGGCGACGGCTGGGGCGAAAGCGTAGAGCGCCAAGACGCCGATATTATTGAAAAGCTATTGCAGGGGATTCCCTGGGATATGCAGGATGCGCGGCAGTTGCTCAACGTACAAAAGATCGTAGACGGCTGCTACGAGTCGGCGCGCACGGGCCGCGAAGTGCTTTTATAAAAGATCGGTCTGCAACAAAAGACGAACCGAACAATACGGGAAATAGAATTAGCACACGGAGCCGTCGATCACCAACAGGCATGCTCGTCGTCTATGCTTAGAGCACCTCTTTCACAATTGCGGCTAATTTCTGCATATTGGCAGGCTTTGGCACCGAACCTGCAAAACCATATTCCTCGTAGTTGGCCATAACGGGATCGTTCGCATAACCACTGGATACGAGGGCGCGCGCCTGCGGGTCCAACTGGTGCAATTTGCGTATCGTTTCCTTGCCCCCCATGGCGCCGGGAATGGTCAGATCCATAATAGTGAGATCGTACGTTCTGCCCTCGTCCATCGACGTTTGAGATACCTCTAAGACCGCCTGTCCGTCGCACACGCAATCCACCTCGTATCCCAACGCCCTGAGCATCTTGCCCACGGATACGCGGACCAGCTCTTCGTCATCCATCAACAAGATACGGCCTGTGCCCCGTTCTATTTCGGGCCTGGCCGTGGCGACGGCTAGCGGCTGATCCACCGTCGGAAGGTAAAAATAAAAGGTCGTGCCCGCGTCGACACCGGATCGGACATTGATGTGTCCGCCGTGCTTCTGAATGATGGAATAGACGATGGATAAACCAAGGCCATGGCCAGCGGGTTTGGTGCTATAATAAGGGTCGAAGATCTTGGCCATCACGGTGTCCGACATGCCGATACCCTGATCTACGACCGATATTTTGACATAGGGTCCCTTGGCTAGAGACAGGCGATCGCGGTCCGAAATCTCGACATTTTCGGCCACTACCTTCACTGTGCCCCCCTCGGGCATGGCTTGGTCGGCATTGAGGACCAGGTTTTGCACGACCTGGGCGATCTGTCCCTTGTCGATATTCACCGGGCACAGATCCTCGGTAAAGCGGTAGGTGGGTTTGGTGTTGGATCCGCGCAGCGAAAGTTCCGTTGTATCGCGCACTAGCTCTTCAATAGAAGCCGCCTCTATGACCGGCGCGCCTCCTTTGGCAAAGATCAGCAACTGCTGCGACAGGCCGCTGGCGCGCACGGCGGCATGCAGTGCCGTTACGACCATCTCGTGTTCGACGCTGCCCTCGTCTAGCGTGTAATCCAATACGCCGAGATTGCCGGTGATACCGGTCAGCACATTGTTGAAATCGCGTGCGATACCACCGGCGAGCAAGCCGAGCGATTCGATATTTTGGTTTCTCCGGATCTCTTCCTCCATCTTTTTGCGCTCCGTGATATCCAGAAAGGTCCCAATAAACTCTCTGACCTCTCCGTCCTCATTGCGTGCAAAAAAATCTCCCGTTCTCGCAACGATTCCTCCGCCTGAGCGCGCTCGATGATGGTCTGCTGCACCTCTTCGTATAATCGGGCGTGTTCGAGGGCAATAGCTATCTGATCGAGCAACGGTTGCATCATCTCAATGCGATGTAACATCACCTCTTTCATCTCCGGTGTACTACCCGTCGCCAGCACCGCCAACACGCGCGTGTCCTGTTTTATGGGAAAGAAATAGGAGACCTTTACCATATCACCGGCATTGGGTTTGCGGTCGGGGTCGAAGCGCTTTGAATCCCAGCCGTCGATGACCTGCATATCGCCGGCGCGGGCGACCTCGGCTATGACATTGACGTCATCCAGATCGCAGCTGATTCCAGTGACATTTCGGTGGTCTGTCATACTGCTCAAACCCGGTATGAAAACGCCATCTATATAAGAGGAAAAGCTGCGGAAGACCTGTAATCTGCGGTTCGCTTCATCGACAAGCGCGACCATAAGGCTGCGGAAAATCCCGGCGGCAAGTATCTGTTGCGGCAGTTTGTCTAACACTTGCTCAAGAGTCAGCGAGGACAGAATGGCCTGACCGATAATGTGATAGGCCGCCAGCAGGCGATCCTTTTCCTCGATAGATTCGTTGAGCCACGCCGGCGTTTCGTCCTGGGGAGCGGACTCTTTGCACAATACGATGGTGCCGATTATTTCTCCTTCGGCATTGATCTTCGGGGTGCTTTTTACGTGGCTTGCAGAGGAGGTAGCGTCCTTTTTGCGCATGAGCAATTGGCCTTGCCAACCAGTCTCTTGGGTTAGCAGGGCCAATTTCCGCGGCTGCCCAGATGCTACCAACTCGGCGATATACATCCCCGTCGCCTCTTCCGGAGACCAGCCGTATAATTGCTCGGCGCGGTTGCTGTATAAGGTCAATTTTCCTTGCAGATCTATCGCGATGACGATATAACCCGGCGCCTCTAACTGCGCTTGCTGAAAGCGGCTGATGGCTCTCAGCTTGCCGACCTGTTGCCGCAGTTGGATCAATTCATCGGCAACTTGTGCTTCGGCTTTTTGTAGGTCTCGCATTATCTCTATATTCGGTTGTGGATTATTAGATATTTCCAGCTATCATAAGCGACCTTCAATTAGAAACAGGCAAAAAGATACGGGAGATGCCTTATAAGGTACCTCCCGTATCTTTATGCATGTGCCAAAGCGGTATTAACGTCCGCTTATAATTTTTCCAACTCAGTGCGAGTGGCGCGGGATATTCTTGCTAACACCTTGATACTTGACGGCCAACTCCAGCACGGCTCCCTCGGACAATTGCCCGACGTTGCTGCGATAGATCTCCTGCCACGGCGTCTGGTTTATGAGCTCGGGCGGCTGCCAGTTTTTGCGTCTTTCCTCCCACTCTTCCTCGTTGACGAGCGCGTTGACCGTGCCCTCATTGAGATCAATGCGCACGCGGTCGCCGGTTTTTAGTAGCGCCAAACCGCCGCCGATAGCCGCTTCGGGCGAGGCGTTGAGAATAGACGGGCTCGCCGAGGTGCCGCTCTGGCGCCCATCGCCGATACAGGGCAATTCATTAATGCCTTGTTGTACCAGTGCATCGGGGGGCAGCATATTGACGACCTCGGCCGATCCAGGATATCCCACCGGACCACAGTACCGTATAAAGAGCAGCGAATCCTCGTCTATGGGAAGGTCTGGATCGTTGATGTGGTGGTGGTAGTCCTCCGGGCCGTCAAAGACGATGGCCGTGCCTTCCCAGGCGTTTTTATCGCCGGCGCGCTCTAGGTATTTGCTGCGAAATTCCTCGCTGATGACGGACGTCTTGAGCAGCCCCGAATCGAAGAGATTGCCGCTCAATACGAGAAAACCCGCGTCTTCCTTCATCGGCTGGTCGTAGGATTTAATGACCTTGTCGTCGAGGATCTCTTTGCCCACCAGGTTTTCTTTTATGCTCTTGCCCGTAACCGTGATACAATCGCCGTCTAGTTTACCGGCCTTGAGCAGCTCGGCCATTACGGCGGGTACGCCCCCAGCGCGATAAAAACCCTCGCCGAGATATTCACCCGCCGGCTGACAGTTGACCAAGAGCGGAATCTCGTGCCCATACGTCTGCCAGTCTTCCACCGGCAATTCGAGACCGATATGGCGGGCGATCGCCGTAATGTGGATCGGCGCGTTGGTCGAGCCGCCCAGCGCCGAATTCGTCACGATGGCGTTGCGTATGGCTGCGGTCGTCAAAATTTTGGAGGGCGTTAAGTCTTCGTGCACCATATCGACGATGCGTTTGCCCGTATTAAAGGCCATGTGTTTGCGGTCGCGATAGGGAGCGGGGATAGCGGCACAGCCCGTCAGCGATAGCCCCAGCGCTTCGGCCAGCGAGTTCATAGTCAGCGCGGTGCCCATCGTATTGCAGTGGCCGACGCTGGGCGAGGTCCCTATTACATCGATAAACCCGTCGTCGTCAATCTCACCGGCCGCATGCATTTCGCGCGCGTTCCAGACGGTCATGCCCGATCCGGCCAACTTCCCCTGCCAATAGCTGTCCAACATGGGCCCGCCCGACAGAGCGATCGCGGGCAGATCGGCAGTGCAGGCGGCCATGATGCACGCGGGGGTTGTTTTGTCGCAACCGGTCGTCAGCACGACCCCATCGATGGGATAGCCGTGTAGCACTTCGACAATGCCCAAATAGGCCAAGTTGCGGTCGAGCGCGGCCGTGGGGCGCTTGCTCTGCTCGGCGATCGGGTGCACCGGAAACACAAAGGGCAGGCCGCCGGCCTCGCGGATGCCTTCTTTGACGCGCTCTACCAACTCGACGTGCACGTAATTACAGGGCGTCAAGTCGCTGCCGGTCTGGGCGATACCTATGATGGGCTTGCCCGACTGCAGCTCTTCTTTCGTCCAGCCGTAGTTCATATAGCGCTCGACGTAGACAGCCGTCATGCCCATATTGTGCGGGTTGTTAAACCACTCTTGGCTGCGCAGTTTTCCTTTTACTTCTGAATAATCCTTCTTCATAGCTATACTAGTCCTTTGCGATGCGTGCGCGCCCGATAGAGAAATCCATCGGTCGCCGTAACGTAGAGCGACTGCAAATCCTCGTCGCCAAATTCACAGTTCGTTGGGTTAATGGGAGGAAAGGGGTGCGTTTCGAGCACGCGACCACTGGGAGCGAAAACATAGATCATGGGGCCCGGGCCGCTGGTGGGCCAACCGGCGGAAGCGACAATATTGAGTTCGCTATCGAGGCGCATGCCGTCGATGCCGCGGTGAGGGCCAAAATTGTGCAGCACTTCGCAGGGCCCAACAGAACCATCATCGGCGATGGCATAGGCGCGCAACTCGCGCAGCGTCCCACTGCCGTGATCGCTCTGAGCGACATAGAGCGTTTTCATATCGGGCGTGACGATTAGCCCATTGGGCTTGGTTGTATCGAAGATAACGCGCACCGTATTATACGAACCGTCGGGCTGCGGATCGGCGCGATACACCGACTCGTGCTCCAGCTCCATACACGAGCGATCGCTGCCGTAGCGCGGGTCCGTAAACCAGACGCGTCCCTTGGCGTCAACTACGACATCGTTGGGGCTGTTAAAACGCTTGCCTTCGAAGCCGTCGCTAATAACGGTGGTCGAGCCGTCCTTTTCGTAGCGCGCGATACGCCGGCCGGGACCGTCGATAAATTGTTCGCCCTGGGGATCAAAGGTACCCTCAGCGCCGTAGACACGTCCATCGGCATCTATGGTTAAACCATTGGCTTTGTTGGTACCCTTACGCCAGACATCAGCCGTGCCACTCTGAGGATCGTAGCGCAGGGCGCGGTCGCCGGGCATATCGGTAAAGAGCAGGGCGCCATCTACCCAGACCGGCCCCTCCGTAAAAGAAAAAGGACCCGCTACTTTTTCAAAAGTCCACTCCATGGATCGCTCCTTTAATTTCGTAGTTACTTGCGATGCATTTATGCACCGGTCTCAATGGCGACAAAAGTTATCTAAAGTTGATTCGCTTACAGCTATTTCACGTCTGATGCGCTAGCGTTATTATAGCACCATACACTAACAGCCCACAAAAGAAAGCTCAACTGTTCATGGATATAAACACAGCACTCGTCACGGTCAACTACGCAGGTGCGCATTGGCAGCGCTTGCAACAGGCACTCGCACCAGCTCGCATTATCCACCTAGACGGATCAGATGAAACCGAGTTAGAGCAGGCGATTGCCGAAGCCGATATCGCCATCTTGCGCGGCGACCTCGACGACCGCTTCCTAAATAGAAAAAACCTGCGTTGGATCCACTGCGATCACGCCGGCATAGAAAAATCGGCGCGGCGTTCCCTAATCGAAGCAGGCATGATAATTAGCGGCTCAGCGGGACGTTCGGCACCGGCGCTGGCCGAGCACGCCTTCCTGTTTATGCTGGCGCTCTCCTATCGTTTTCCGCGTTTCCTCGATGCCCAGCGACAACATCAGTGGGGCGTAGAGGGCCAAGACCAGTTGCGCGGGCTCGTCGGCAAGACGGTCGGCATCTTGGGAATGGGGCACACGGGCAGTGAGTTGGCCTATCGCTGCAAGGCCTTTGGCATGCGCGTATTGGCCTATCGCCGTCGAGCTGAATTGCTGGAATCAGTCGATCAGCTCTATGCCGTCGAACGCGGGCAGGGCCTAGGTGAATTGCTAGCCGAGAGCGATTATGTCGTGCTGGCGCTGTCCCTATCGGATCAAACACATCACCTGCTCGGGACCAAGGAGTTCGGCCAGATGAAAGAGTCGGCCTTTTTAGTCAATATGGCACGGGGCAGTATTATCGATGAGGGTGCATTGCTGGCAGCTTTAGAAAAGGGACATATCGCCGGCGCAGGGCTGGATACCTTCTCGACAGAACCACTGCCGTCGGACAGCCCCCTTTGGGATCTGCCCAATGTCCTGATTACCCCACACGTCACGCCGCAGATTCCGGACCGCACGGGGGCGTCGTTAGATATTATTTGCGAAAACATTCGCCGCTATCGCGCCGACGAATCGCTATTAAATACGCTCAACTTGAGCGATGTCTATACCAGATCCTAAGCAGATAAGCTCGTATGCTGTTGAGAGTATCTACGCTTTGCAACGCTAGGGAAACGCCACCGTTTCCAGCGTGACAAAGGCGCCATTTTCCACGCGCCAAATTCGGTAGGTGCCACTTTCGACATCGCCGTTTATATCGAAGTCTACGGCACCTGCAGCGCCTACGTAGTCGATGTCTTCACCGGCGGCTATCAGCGAAAGCGCCGTGGCATAGTCTCGATAACTGACGGGCGTGCCCCCGGCCGACACGGCGCGCATCTCGGCGGCCATAGCCCGCGCTGCAGTACTTCCGGCTTGGGTCGCGGCAAGTGCTATTAAATAGATCGCATCGTAGGTGCTCTCGCTAAAACTCTCCGGCGCCACTCCATACAATTTGCTGTATTCATCTGCAAAGGCTCGATAGGTGTCGCTCCCTTCGGGCGCAATGGGCAAGGTCCCCACCATGCCTTCTATTACGTTAGGCGCAGAATTATCGGCAAAGGCCTGGCTCTGGTTGCCGTCGCAACCGAGGAAAATAGGCCGGTATGAATCCGTAATATAGTTTGCGGCAGAGACCGTTATTTTAGCCCCGTCTTGGTCGTAGGTAATCAGATAGACGAGATCGGGTTTGCCGCTAAAAACCGAGTCTACGCGCGACTCATAGCTAAAATCGTTGATGTCATCACTGCTGAGTTCGGGGTAATCCACGGGATTTTCCACGCTGCCACCGAGGCGTTCAAATTCGGCCGTGAAGGCGGCCGAAAGGCCTTGGCCATAGACGTTGTCGACAAATAGGATTCCCGCCGTGCGAGCGCCTTCTTCGTAGGCCCACTGCGCCGCTACGCGGCCTTGGAAAAGGTCGGAAGCAACGGTCCGCCAAACCAAGTCCTGATCGTCGAGAGCGGTCAGCGCCGGCGAAGTAGAGGCAGGGGATACCAGCAGTACGCCACTGGGAATAGTCGTCGTGCTAGCGGACAAGATCGTAGAACTCGATGCCGCCGCGCCAACGATCGCGGTGACTTGTTGGTCTATGAGGAACTGCGCTTGGGTCGCGGCCACTTCGGGCACCGTCTGCGTATCGGCAATGAGTAACTCGATGGGGTGGCCCAGCACGCCACCGCTGGCATTGATTTCGGCGGCGGCCATTTCGGCGGCATTTCTCCAAGCGGGCCCCTTAACCCAAGGACCCGACATGGGAAAGAGCAGACCGATCCGAACCGTATTTTCCGCATCCGCTGGGGCGGTTGCCAATTTTTTGTCGTTGCCGCTGCCACAGGCCATAAGTAGAATAGCTAGGCCAATGCTTAATTTTTGCATCGATTGCAGGGCGTATAATTTGATTAACATGAGGTTCTTTCGCATTTAGTCTGCGGCGTATTGGGCAAACATTTCGCAGGGTGTCTTTATAAGCTCGAGGGTGGTCTCCCGATTCAGCTATCGGCAGCACGGTGAAAGTTTAGTAGCTAAAACCTTCGGTGGAAATAGTCGCGCAAGAAAATTTGACCATAGTGATCCTTTTTCCGTACAACAATAATATACAAAAACAATGAGGTATTTTCATGATTATGCGTTTAAAGCATTCTCTCAAACGCCAATCCATTCAAAAGGCGATTTTCTATGCACAATATTTCGTATGAGGTTTTAAATGCCCACGATCGTTCGGACGCTTTGCGCGAGATCGAGGTGCATGCCACGGAAACCGAATTAGTATACTTGCAGCAGGACGGCTACATGCTGCGCGAGGGCTTATTTTCTGGTGAAGCGCTAGAGCGTTTGCGCACAGGCGTCGATCGCCTCGTCGAAAATGAGTGGGACCAGCACCGCAACAAAAAGATCGGCGAGCGCTCATGGGGCATTATCCTGCGCTACCTGATGGACAAAGACCCCATTTTTTTCGAGCTACTTAAATTTCCGCCTATTCTATCCGTCGCCAAGGCGATGTTGGGACCTTTGATCAGGCTGCGTGGGTTGAGCGCGCGCGTCACTTTCCCCGGCGCCGAGCGCCAAGAGACGCCATTGCACCAGCACCTGCGCGTGCTGACCAAACCGCTGCCACCGTGGTTTGCGCCGCCACACAGCTTAGATGCTCTCATCTATTTAGACGACTTAAACGACGATACGGGTAGCGTCAGTATCGTACCGGGTTCACATGCGTGGATCGATCTGCAGCCGCCCAAGACCTACGAACCAGTCGAGGGAGAAGTTGAGTTGCGCTTAGAGGCAGGCAGCGCCGTGCTGATGCACTCCAACCTATGGCACCGGGGTCATCCAACCTTGGCAGCAAAACGAAGAATGCTGATACTGAGCTATCAGCCCTCGTGGTTCCGCGGTTCACCCTACGGCGTGCAACCCGAAGACGGACTGACAAAAGAGTTGCTCAAAGAGGCCGACGAGGAGACGAAGATGCTCTTAGGGGTCGGCGGATATACCTAATAATAGCAGCACTTGTGATAGTGCACCATGCGTTTTACCACGAGGGAGAATGCCGTGAAAATCGACAGAATTGAGTGGTGGCAGGTCAACCAATTTGTGCATCAAGAAATGGTCAACAGTCCAGAATACACCGCGACGCACGAACGCTGGGATCTGGTGCCTAAATTTATCGTGCGCCTGCATACGGATGAAGGACACTACGGCGTCGGCGAAACGCAGCGCGGGGCTGGGCAAGAGGCAGTCGAGGCGGCATGTCGCTCGTTGATCGGCGCCAATCCACTGGCGATAAACTTGCGCCAGATCCCGCTCGGTGCCGCGCCGAGTATCGCCTACAAAGCAATGGAGGTCGCCGTATTCGATCTAGTGGGTCGGATACGGGCGATGAGCATGAGTCAACTATTGGGTGGAGCATGCCGCGACGAGGTCGTCACCAGCTATTGGGCAGGCCTTCAGGACCCCGACTTTTCGGTAGCCGCCGCCGAACGGGCGCGCGATGGCGGATTTTCTTGCATGAAGATCAAAATCACGCCCGGCATGGACGTGGTGACACGGCTTGAAAAGATGCTGGCCGTCGCACCCGATTTGCACTTTATCGTCGACGCCATGCAGCGCTACGACGACCTCGGCGAGATGCTCGAACTTTCGCGCCAGCTCGCCGATTTGCAGGTGATCTGCATCGAAGATCCCTTGCCCAAAGACAAGCTCGACTGGTATCGCATCCTGCGCGAGGAGGAACCAATAAAGGTTGCTCTACACTTGGGATCGACCAAACAAGTATTGGAAGCATTAGCGGCTGATGCGGTCGATATATTTAACTGCTCGCCACCTTCGTTAGTAGAGTTTGTGCGCATGGTGGATGTCGCCGGGGCAGCGGGCAAACCGTGCTGGCACGGCTCTGCCGTAGACGTTGGCATTCTCGACCTCAGCTATATCCACGTTTGTGCCGTGGCCGAGAACGCGACGATTCCGCACGACATCCTCAGCGAGCAGCTGCACGTGGACGATTTTGTCGTAGAGATGCCGCCGCGCAAGGGAGAACGCGTGGCCGTGCCCAAGGGGCCGGGTCACGGCGGCGAGCTCGATATGAATGCGGTGCAGGAGTATTTAATTTCTGCAGGCGAGATGCGGTGAATGCCGCGTTTATGCACCCTTCACACGCAAATTAGGTTTCTGATACGAACCAGGCACGTAGGGGAATTTCTTTTCCACATCGTCGATGAGTTCGACGCCAAAGCCAGGTTTGTCCGGCAACGTCATAAGGCCGCGCTCGACCGTCAGCGGCTCTTTGAATATCCCCTCTTTTAATGGGTTATTCGTCTGATTTAACTCGCAGTATTCGCGGTTGGGAATCGCGGCGACGAAATGGGCGTTGGCCATCGTCGTGCCGCCGCCGTGCCAGTTGTGGGGAATGGCCGTAATGCCGCGCAAATGCGCCATGCGCGCGATATACCAGTTTTCGCTAATACCCGTTACATTGCAGTCGGTCTGCACGATATCGAGGGCCTGACGGTCGAGCCATTCCTGCGTTTCAAAACGATCCTGAAAGCGCTCGCCGCCGGAGACAAGCACGGTGGGCAGCGCTTCTTTTAGACGTAAGAAAAGATCTATATGCTCGATATTGGTGCCGCCGAACGCTTCCTCAAACCAGTAGAATCCCAACTCTTCTAAGACCGGTGCAAAATCGGTTATAATAGCTTCTAACGAGCCAAGGCTCATGCCGAGTCCCTCGTGCATCAGACGAAAGTCGTCACCGACGGCCGCGCGCACTTTTTCCAAAATGGGCACGTATTGATCGAGCGTCATGCCGGCGTGTTTCCAGTCCGTACCGGGGCGAAACTTAAAGGCATCGTAGCCCTGCTCTTTATAGCGCAGCGCTTCTTCGACGAGAAATTGCGCCCCGTCGTTATACCATTCGTGTTGCACACCGGCGCTGGCGTAAATTTTGACCTGCCGCTGCGGCGTGCCCTCTGTGCACAGCAACTCGTAGACCGGTTTTCCCGTCGCTTTGCCAATCAGGTCCCAACAGGCCACATCGATACCGGCCCACGGCGCGCGACTGCGGCGCGAATCGGTGCCGCGATTGCTCAAGAATTCCACGTCAAAGGGGTTTTTTCCCATGAGCAGGGGGCGGATCGTCTCCTCGGTATACTGTTTGATATAAGCCGGATCTTCGTAGGGCGTACCCTCGCCGATGCCGACGAGCCCCTCTTCTGTAAATATCTGCGTAATGGCGCCGTCCGTCTTCCAAACTTGGTAGCTGCCCGAACGCCACAGATCTTCGCTGGGATCTACATACGATAAGGGGATGACGCGGACATCGCTTATCGTCAGCTTCTGGCGTTCGATGCCATCGAGTGGGTGATTGCGCATAGTATAGTGTTCCTTTACTGGTAGGTTGCCAGTGCGTCTTCGTCGCCCAATTCCCGTAGCAACGTCTGCATGCCCGCGAGGTTTTGTTTTAGGCTGAGTTCGGCGTCGGTATCGGGCCGGTGGTCGAGTATGCCTATTGGGCCGCTATAGCCGGAATCGGCTACCATGCGCAGTATTGCCGCATCGTCGTCTCCCTCGGCTAGAGGCAGTACCTGCGGGCCTTGCGACGCCATGCCATTTAGGTTGACGCACAGCAAATGGGGCAGCATAGCGGCAAAGGCATCCGGCATAAGGGATAAATGCTCGTGGCCATGGTGGAAATTGTAGACGATGCCGACCTGTTGTTCTGCGCTGCGGCGGGCGACTTCGACCATCGTCTGCGGTTGGCCACACCAGCCGCCGTGATTGTAGAGACCATAGGTGCAGCCGAGATCGCGAAAGACCTTGGCCTGTATTTGCACTAGGCGAGTCGCCTCGTCGTAGCGCTCTTCGATATCGGCAATTGCGCACAGCTCTTTTTCGGGCAACATCTTCCAGACTTCGATGTGCAGCTCGTTGCGCTGTATAAATTGTAACACAGGGCCCAGCTGCGGGTCGTCCCACATGCCTTGCGCATCGGGTGGATCACCGCCCGAGAGCCAGAACGCGCTCAAGCGAATGCCGTGGGCGCGCAACTGCTGCAACTCCTCGTCAAAAGTGTCGATATCTTTCTGCCGCCAGTCGTAGGCCAGGGCGCCAATACCCAAGCGTTGCAACATCTCGGCGCGTTGTTGCGGGGTGCGCTGGCACGCATCAAAGGGGACGATGCACCAGGCGAGTAGGTTTTTTTTGCAGAACAAACTCATGATATATTTCCTTGGTAGGCCAGGGCGATATTGGCTACTATGAATCGACAACGCAGGTCTGCCTGCGCGCATATGGGCAGTACTTAAGGGCACACGGGCGGCGCTTGGAACGGTGAGAAATTTGCGGGCGAGCCGACGCGCGGACGCAGCTACAGCAAACAGGCTCGTTTAGCTCTGTTCGGCCGGGGCGTCCGGCATTCCATGGTGGCTACCGCCGGCATTTTTGGCCAGGTTGCCCCCGTCCAGCGGGATCAGCGCTCCGGTTATCCAGTCCGAGGCGTCCGAGGCCAGGAAAATAGACACGCCTTTGATATCATCCGAGCGCCCTAAGCGGCCGATGGGGATGCCGCGCAAATAGGTCGTGCCCAGATTCGGGTCGGCTGCGATGCGCTCCTCCAGACTCTGGTTCAAGATCTGGGCGCAGACGATGCCGTTGACCCGCACCCCGCGCGCGCTCCACTCAGTGCTCAGCTCACGCGTCATCTGGGCGGCCCCGGCCATGCCCATGGAGTAGGGCAGGTGGTTGCGCCCCAGGGCGGTGATGCCGGCGATAGAGATCAGGTTGATGATGCTGCCCTTGCCCGCCGCGATCATCCGCCGGGCCGCTTCCTGGCACGAAACAAGGCGGCCTACGATCAGATTTTTCATCGTGAATTCCACGTCGGCTTCGCTCACTTCTAGCGGATTACCGCTGCGGGCATTGCCGGCTACGTTACCGAGGATATCGATGCGGCCGTACTCGCGGTCCACCTGTTGGTACATGGCGCGAATCTGTTCGGAATCGGACATGTCGCACTCGACCTGTAGCACGCGGCGGCCCAGAGCTTCCAGCTCACCAGCGGTGCGCTGCATTCCATCGGGATCGATATCGGCCAGCACCAGATCGGCGCCGACTTCGGCCAGCGCGGTGGCCATGGCCTTGCCTAGACCGCTGGCCGCACCGGAGACCACAGCTACGCGGCCACTCAGATCGAAGAGGAGATGGGACATAGGAAGGTTCCCTCACGGGATAAAGCCATCGGAGGGCGACGGCTGGATGATCGCATAAGTTGAGGGCGCAAGATAGGAGGCTGGCGATCGATTGTCAACGCCACTTGACTGGACGACCCGGAAAACCTTTTATAGTCGCTAATTTTCGGAGCACAGATCGCGGAGAAATCGAGTCGGAATTGAAGTGGCCGGAGTGAGGGCCTCTCACATCGCAGCGCGTTTACCTACCAAAGACACAGAGAGGATATAGATCATGGCAAAGAGGATTATCGACCCGGCGCAGGTGAAGCCATTCGTATGCGACGAGAGCTACTCGTCGAAGTTGCTCATGGACGATTTCGTGGCGGGTACTGAGGCCATCAATATCAACGAGGGCACGCTGAAGCCGGGGGGCAAGACCGGAGCTGGCACCCACAAAGAAAATGAGATCTACTACGCCGTAAAGGGCCAAGCCGTGCTCTACCTCGACGACGAACCGCGCGATTTGAAGCCGGGCATGGTCGTCTTTATACCGGGGGGCGTGAAGCATTCTCTCGACAACACGAGCGCAACGGAGGATTTCGTTCTGCTCACGATGTGGGAGAAAGCCGAGTACAACGGCGTGCACCACGCCCGGGTCAAGGCCTGGGGTACTTCGTTCAAGACGATCGACGAGGAGTAGTCTGCGGGCCAGACGCCAGTCTCAGCAGGCGCAGCGCGTCGGCGTAAGTTAAGCGCGCCAACCTTGCACAATGCCCGTATACCCCTCGGTGTAGTGCTTTAAGTGATCCGGCAGGGCGGCCATAAATTCTTTAGCCGAGTCGGGCAAATCCCACGGCGTCTCTATTTTGTAGTCGCGGCGGCGGAAGCCGATGGCGCAGGACAGGCGCGTCTCGTCCGTCTGGTTGGGAAAGGCGCCGTGGTAGGTGCGGTGGGCAAAGACGATCATATCGCCGGGATTGGTAAAGAAGGGAATCAGGCCGGGAATATCGAAGCCGGCATAGCGGTGTTCCTCTTCGCTTTCGGGGTAGAACGAGGTGCGGTCCTTCGTCAGCTTAAAGCCTTTCGGCCCTTGCCAGCCCTCGACGTGTGAGTCTTCGATTACGCACAGACCGCCGTGTACGGGCCGCGACCCCGTGATGTAGAACCACTTGCCCGAGGGCCAGTCGCCGCGATTGAGCACGCCGCCGCTATCTACGGGCGGCGTCTCGTCGAAGCCGCGCCAATCCGTGTGCCAGACGACGGGCTGCGAGCCGCTTTTGCGGATGATGCAGGCCGAGCGGTGCACGGTCAATTCGTCTGTGCCAATCAGCGTTTTCTGTATGTGCATAAAGGGCTCGTATTCGAGCAGTTGCCAGGCCTTAGGGCCGGTCTCGGCGAAGGCGCCGTGCGTGAAGCTCTGGCCGGGGCCGAGCTGAACGTCGGGGTCGGCCGCTTCGACGACGGCTTCTTTTAAGCTGGCCACGAGGTAGTCGGGCAAGACGTCTTGAATGACGCAGAAGCCGTGCGCCTCGTTGCACTGCATGGCCAATTCGAGTTCGTGGATCGAAAACTCGTAGCGGTAGGGCAGGTCGGGCTTTTTTATGTCGTTGTATTCCATCGCATATCTTTCCTTAAAAAATATCAACTTAGTTCTTGACTCTGCCCTTGGGGCAGGGTCCATATTGAAACTCTATGCATACTTATTGGCCAACTCCCGCAACTGCTCCGCCGCCAAGCGAATCACCTCTTTGTCGTCACACGCGTTGGCGTCTCTGCCTTCGAATACGACGGTGAGGGGGCCGTTGTATCCGGCATCGCCTAGGACGGGGACGATGCGCTCGTAGTCGAGATATTCTTCTTTGCCCGAATCTATCTTAAAGAACTTGGCGCGCACGTGCGTAGTGTATTTTGCCGTTTGCTCTATATAGCGGTACAGGTCGTGGTCTGGGGGCGTGACGCCGCCGCCGTTGTACATGGGCGCGTCTTGCCACTGGCCCGTGTCGAGCATAAAGCTGAAGTTTTCGCGATCCGTTTCCTCTAAGATACGGATGATATCGTCGCCAGTGGAAGGGTGGTTTTGCAGGCCAATGGAGATGCCCTTGGTAGCGGCGTAGTCGGCGATTTCTTGAAAGCAGCGTACCTCGCGTTTCTGGTCTTCGCGCGCGGGCAAGGTGCCGGTGAAGATGCGG
>JBLHGI010000115.1:0-16199 GCA_047616505.1 Planctomycetota bacterium | reverse complement strand
TCGCGGAGATCTATTTGCTGCAGGACCTCTTCAACGGTGAGCACAGTCCCATCGGCATCGCGTATTTCGACGCCGCGTTCTATCATAAACTGCTGCAAATTTTCACGGGCCTTTTTCTTTCCCGCTTGCATACCGGCGGCCAACCCCATCGCTATACCAATCGCTATACCCACAGCCATTTTACTCTACGCGTTAGTTACGGCAAAACTCGCCAAGCTCTACACCGTGGCGCATGCGCATTTTTTCCAGGGCGCGATCGCGGATCTGACGCACGCGCTCACGCGTTAACCCGAGGCCGTCGCCGATGCGCTCTAAGCTCATCGATTCGCGCCCGCCGAGACCGAAATATGCATCAAGGACTTGACATTCGCGCGCATCGAGCGACGCCATGGACTGCCGCAATAAATCCCGTAGCTCATGACGCTCGTAGTCTTCGTCGGCATTTTCTCCCTCGAAGGGCAGCAAGTTGAGTTGCACGTCTTCCTGGTCTGGTCCAGCCGGCAAATCGAGAGAGATCTCACCCCAACCCGATTCTACGGCATTGCGAACCCGGGCGGGCAAATAACCCGTTTGTTCGATTAACTCTTCAACGCTTGGAGGACGCCCCAATACCTGTTCTAGTTTACGCGTCTCTCTCTCGATTTGCTTCATATCAAGTAATTGGTTCGACGGCCGCCGCACATCGCGAGAGATCTGATCCATCGTTTTGCAGATGGCTTGTCGGACCCACCAGACGGCATAGGTGATAAACTTAAGACCGCGTGTTTCATCAAAAGTAGAGACGGCGCGCAGCAGCCCCATATTGCCAGCAGAAATCAACTCGGCCAGCGGAATATCAGAGCGTGCATAGTCTCGTGCGACGCTGACGACAAAACGCAAATTAGCCGAAACCAGTGCCTGCATGGCGCTCTCATCACCAGCATGCGCTCGTATTACCAACTCGATCTCGGCTTCTCGGCTAAGCGGTTCGCAGTGACTGATATCGCGCCAGTACATATGTAAGCTATCTGTTGTGCTGTTGTAATCCGTGCGAGCAACCATAATTATCCTCCTCTGAGTCCGAGAATTCCCTTGCAAGCAACGTGCCAGACCTATATGTGGATAAAACCTGCGCAGACACCCCCACATCCACTGCAATAGGAGATATAACCGGGACATCCAAGCCACCATAGCGACCACAATGGGACCGTATTGCCCCAATTGAAAAATCCCGCCGGGTCGTCTTTACCGGGCGGGATTTTTCTGTTGGGTTCTACTGTATCTCTTGTCGAGATAGATCGGCGAATCGCTAAGCGACCGCCGCATTATAGTTGAGCTATGTAGCCTGGAGACAAAAATCGCAGCAAAAAATCGCTACAGCAAAATGCCCCACCGGTCCGCAGCCGGTAGGGCATTTTATCGTATTACTCTTGCGATGAAGAATACGAGGAAGAATTCCCTTAGCACCCCGCAAGATTCATGCCATAATTCCGGCAAACGCAACGACAGGCATTTCATGGCATAGATCTTGCGTTTTGAGCCCAGTAGGGCAACACCTATATGCTCGGCGCTCTACTGCTACAGCGCATTAAGCGCCAATATATATTGTAAGTGTTCCAAGATCCCGCAGCTAGGTAAGCAAAATTTCCATCGAGCCCTTGCCACACCCCGTAGAGAATGCCTTTCTTTCTTAAAAGTCGGGACCAGCCTGTCACAAAGCGACTTTAATCGAGGCGCTATCGTCCCAAAGAGTGGACAAGCCCTCTCCTAGACAACGAGACTAAAGCGAATGGACCCCATTTCTGACTACGCCCTCTTTGGTGGCCTGCTTGGCGCCGGCCTTATACTCGGTGCCGTGCCGGTAATTTTACCCCTTCTTATCTCGCCGCGCACGCGAGGAGATAAAACCCGCGAAATATACGAATGCGGTGTCGACACGATAGGAAGCGCCTGGATTCGCTTCGACATCGCTTACTATCTCTTCGCGCTGATCTTTGTCGTTTTTGAAGTCGACGTCCTCTATATCCTGCCCGTGGCTATGGTCTTTGACCAAAGCCCTTATATATGGCGCGACCTCATTGAGCTCTCACTCTTTGTCGGTATCCTGTTATTGGCCATTGTCTACGCCTGGCGCAAGGGCGTATTGCACTGGAGATAAGGAATTTTATGACACTCCAAGAAGACCAAGTAAACCAAGAGGACGATGCGCAGAGCAAAGAGCTCCTGCGCCAAATCGGCCCCCTGATCCATATCGACATGCTAGAAAACCTGCTTAACCAAGCACGCGCTCGTTCGCTATGGCCACTGAGCTTTGGCCTAGCCTGCTGTGCGATTGAAATGATGGCAGTCGGCGCCGCGCGCTTTGACCTCGACCGCATTGGTGCCGGTGTCTTTCGCCCCAGCGCCCGTCAGGCCGACGTCATGATTTTGGCGGGAACAATCTCGCGCAAAATGGTCGATCCCATCCAGACGCTCTGGGACCAAATGCCTTCCCCTAAATGGGCCATCGCCATGGGTGGTTGCACCATCGATGGCGGCCCATTTAAATATCCAGGCCAATACGCCATCGTAGAAGGCGCCGACAAAATCGTGCCCGTCGACGTCTACGTGCCCGGTTGCCCACCTCGCCCCGAAGCGCTCTATGCGGCGCTGCTCAAACTAGGCGAGAAAATAAAAGCCGGTAAAAACTTTAAAGGATAAGCCATGATCGGCGAAAAACTACAGGAACACGCGGGTATAACGGAGTCGGTAGCCGCCGACTACGCCGTTAGCGGCTACCACTACACACACAAGGCCGTAGCCGCCGAGCTACCCGCCGTAGCCGCCCTCTTTTTTGAGAATAGCTATTACCTGGAAATGATGACCTGTGTCGATGAGCGCGCCAGCACGGACGACGAGAAGGGAAAAAAGACTGAAGAAGAGCCGGCTACAAAAGAGCTAGGTTCGTTTCGTCTCGTATACCAGTTTAGCAAGGCAGGTAAGGCTGAGCGCCATCTAGTCTCGGCGAGAATCGCCAGCGGTGAAAGTGCCTCTAGCATTGTCGGCGTATTCGCCGGAGCCGACTGGTACGAACGCGAGGTGTTCGACATGTACGGCGTATTTTTTGCGGGGCATCCCGATCTGAGGCGCATTCTCATGCCCGATGATTATATTGGGCACCCCCTGCTCAAGGACTTTTCCGATCAGGACCCGCGCCGCGAGGAGATGGCCAGTGAGTGAGACCATAGAAATCGTCGCCGAGGACCGCGACACATATTATATGAACATGGGGCCACAGCACCCCTCGACGCACGGCGTGCTGCGCCTAGTGCTGCATTTGGATGGCGAGACCATTATCGACGTCGACCCCGTCATCGGCTATGGTCACCGCGCACACGAGAAGATGGCCGAAAACCGCGACTATCTACAGTTCTTGCCCAATACCAGCCGCGTCGATTATCTCTCCGGCATGATTTACAACCTTGCTTATTGCCAAGCCATAGAAAAAATTCTCGCCATCGAAGTGCCCGAGCGCGCCGAGTATATCCGCATCATAGCCGGCGAACTCAACCGCATCTCTAGCCATCTACTCTGGCTGGGCACCTACCTATTAGACCTAGGCGGTATCACGCCCTTCTTATACGGTTTCGATGACCGCGAAAAAATTCTCGACATCCTCGACCGCGTCACCGGCTCGCGCCTAACCTATAGCTATGGTCGCTTCGGCGGAGTGACAATGGATGTCGACGATATTTTCCTTCGCCAGACGACCGAGTTTATTGAATACTTCAAAGGGCGCATCCCCGTCTTTGAAGAGTTGGTCATCGGCAACGTCATTTTTCAAGAGCGCACAAAAGGCGTCGGCATATTCCCGCGCGATCTCATTCAGCACTACGCCCTCTCCGGCCCCTCTCTGCGCGCCATGGGTATCGCCGCCGATGTACGCAAAGACGAGCCCTACGGCATTTACGATCGCTTCGAGTTCGAAGTGCCCACGCAGCAGGCGGGAGACTGTTTCGCTCGCAGTCTGATTCGCATGGAGGAAATGCGCCAGAGTTTGAAAATAATCGCACAAGCGCTGCGCGATATTCCCAGCGGCCCAATTATGGCCGCCAAAGTACCAAAGCGCCTGCGCCCACCCGCCGGCCAATACTGTTTTTCCGTAGAATCGGCGCGTGGTCGTTACCAGCACTATATCGTCAGCGATGGCAGCGATGTGCCCTTCCGCCACAAACTGACTACCCCTTCTTTTGTCAATGTTTCCACCATGTCCAAAGTGATGGCAGGCAATATGCTCTCCGACGCCGTGGCCATTCTCGGTAGCATCGACATCGTCGTCCCCGAAATCGATCGGTAGAAGATGGAACGCGACCTAGTAGTTATACTCGAAAATCCCTGGCTGGCCATCGTCGCCGCCATTGCCGGCATCATGGGTTATCTGACCATCAACGCCATGATGCTGATCTGGCTCGAACGCAAACTTTCGGCGCGTATCCAACGGCGTTTAGGCCCGACCGAGCACGGTCCGTTTGGCCTCTTGCAATCGGTCGCCGATATGGGCAAGTTGCTCAGCAAAGAGCTGCTTACGCCCGATCACGTGCACAAACCCCTTTACTTGGCAGCACCGGTACTGGTTTTTATGCCCGTCATCGCGCTGTGCTCGCTCTTCCCGATCTCGCCCAACTGGGTATTCCACGATTTCGATGTGGCCCTCGTCCTGCTCTTGGCCATCGGCAGTATAAATATCGTCGGCATCTTTATTGCCGGCTGGGGCTCCAACAATAAATACGCTCTGCTCGGTGCCGTGCGCTCCGTGGCCCAGAACATCTCCTACGAAATCCCGCTGATCCTCTCCGTCATTCCCATTGTGCTGATGACCGGGTCGCTCAGCCTCTATGGAATCGCCGCCGCGCAGACCTCGTACCCTTTCCTCTTAGTACAACCACTGGCGGCCATCATCTTTATCATCGCCGCCACCGCCGAGACCAATCGCGCACCCTTCGACATTCCAGAGGCCGAGTCCGAAATAGTCGCCGGCTTCCATACTGAATATTCCGGCATGCGTTTTGCACTGTTCTTCTTTGCCGAATACTCCAATATGATCATTATGTGTGCCCTGGCTACGGTGCTCTTTTTGGGCGGTTGGCGCGGTCCTTTCCTACCCGGATTCGCTTGGTTCTTTATTAAAGTCTACGCGCTGATTGTGCTGATGATGTGGTTTCGTTGGACCTTTCCACGCCTGCGCTTTGACCAGCTTATGAGTTTCGCCTGGATCGTTTTGGTGCCGCTGGCCATTATCAACTTGCTCCTTACCGCCGTTGTTATAAAACTGTTTTAAAGACGGGAAATATCAATGCCCTTGATCAAAGACATCTACGTCGGCGCCCTATCGCTTCTCGTCGGTATGAAAGTGACGGTTCAGCATTTTTTGAGACCGCCCGTCACTTCGCAATACCCCAAGGAGCGCCTAGAGATGACGGAGGCCTATCGCAACGTCATCGTGCTGATCGAAAAAGAGGATATCGGCTCGCACGACTGCATTGCCTGCAAGGCCTGTGAGCGCGTCTGTCCGTCCTTCTGCATAGCACTCGATGGCGGTAAACTCGAAGGCATAAAACGCCAGCGCGTATCGGAATTTACCGTCGACTTTGCGCTCTGCAGCGAGTGCGGCCTCTGCTTAGACGTCTGCCCCACCGATACACTCGGCTATAGCCGCACCTACGACGAAGCCGGTTATAGTCGCAAGGACTTTCACTACGACCTGCTCGACCCCTGGCGCGACACGGAAGAAGCAACGCTAGAACGTCTACGCAAATCCGACGCCGAAAAAGAAGCAGCTAAAGCGCTAGCGACTGCAGCGCGCAAAAAAGCAGCAGCCGAAAAGGCCGCGAAGGAAGCAGCGGCAAAAGCCGTCGAGGAAGAAGAAACCCCAACAGAAGGCGATGCCCCAGCCGCTAAGACGGAGGGTGGTGATGCTTGAAAATATCGTTCTCTATTTCTTTGCCGCCCTCGTCGTATTGGGTGGTTTGTTGGCCGCCTTTTCGCGTCAGGTCCTCTACGCCATTATCGGTCTTGGCACCTCACTCTTAGGGCTCTCGGGCATCTTCCTCTTTTTGGGCAGTCCCTTCGTCGCCACGATGCAACTACTGATCTATATCGGCGGTATCACCGTGGCCATCGTCTTTGCCATGATGCTCTCGGTATCGATGGCCATCAGCCCGCCGCAGAGCGATCGCGCTAAGTCGATGTTGGCCACGTTTGCGGCAGCGCTCTTTTTTGCCGCCGTATTTATGGCCATGCGCGGCGCCGAGTTTTCAACGCCGTCACAGCCAGTAGCAGCAGAAGCCTGGGCCATAGAGCAGATCGGCCACCTACTGCTCAACTCCTATAATCTCGTTTTTGAAACCTTGTCCGTCGTGCTGCTGCTAGCGATCGTCGGCGCCATTCTCATCGCCCGCAGGGAGAGAAAAACCGCATGACACTTGAGTCATATTTGGTCCTGGGGCTGGTGCTCTTTTCTCTGGGACTCGTCGCTGCCCTCTCGCAGCGCAACCTGATTGCCGTGCTCATTGGCGTCGAACTCATGATGAACGCGGCCAGCCTGAACTTTATGGCCTTCAATCGCTACGTAGTAGAAGACCCGGCCGTTGGCCAGGTCTTTGTGCTCATTATCATCGGCCTAGCCGCCGCCGAGGTTGCCATCTTCCTATCGATTGTCCTGCGCCTCTACCGCTTGCGCCACGAGATAGATTCCGAACGCATAACCGAATTAAAGGGATAGTTGTGGATACGTTGACACTCGCCCTCTTGGCCACTTTTTCGCCGCTGCCGGCTTTCTTTATCGCCCTGATTTTTTTGCGAGGCCAGCCGCGCTTGGCGCAGTTAGTGGTCATCGCCGGCACCGTCCTCACGCTCGTCGGCAGCGTTGGCCTCTTGCTCCAAGGCCCCGTGGACCCGCTGCGCTTTTTATGGTTTTCCAGCGGTCAACTCAACCTGCAGTTCGGCTTCTTATTCGATGGTATTAGCCTGGTCTTTGGCGTCGCCGTATCGCTGATTACGCTCTGCGTGATGGTCTACTCGCTGGCCTATATGGCACACGACCCATCCAAGTCGCGATACTTTGCCATGCTCAGCCTCTTCGCCTGGGCCATGCTCAGCTTCGTCTATGCCGTCGATCTATTACAGGCCTTTATATTCTGGGAATTAGTCGGGCTGGCCTCGTTTTTCCTCATTGGCTTCTGGTATGAAAAACCCGAGGCCAGCGCCGCCGCCCGCAAGGCCTTCTTAATGACGCGCATTGGCGACGTCGGCCTCTTTATTGGCATTCTGATGATCTTGCCACTGACCAACAGTTTCGACTTGCCCAGCCTGCTCAACCCCGAATCCGGTTTAGTAAAGCTAGCCGCACCCGCCGCACTGAGCACGATCACCTTGCTCATTTTCGCCGGTATCGCCGGCAAGAGTGCGCAATTCCCACTGCACACTTGGCTGCCCGACGCCATGGAAGGTCCCACTCCCGTCAGCGCCCTCTTACACTCGGCGACGATGGTCGCCGCCGGCGTATATCTGATGGCGCGACTGCACCCGCTCTTTATGGCCGCACCGGACACGCTCTATATCATCCTCTGTATTGCCGCTTTCACCGCGCTCTTATCAGCCACTATCGCCATGGTCGAGCGCGATATAAAGAAGGTGCTCGCCTACTCGTCTATCAGCCAACTCGGTTTTATGCTCATGGGCCTGGCCGCCGGCTCTCTCTTCGCCGGTGTATTTCACCTCATAACACACGCCGTCTTTAAGGCTCTGCTCTTTTTGTGTTCCGGTGTCTATATCCACCATTTCGCAACCAACGACTTGGAGGAGATCGGTCGGCGTGGCGGCCGGCGCTTAAAGGCGACCACGTGGGCCCTAGTGATTGGCGGCGGCGCCTTGGCCGGTGTCCCGCCCTTGGCCGGCTTCTTTAGCAAAGAGGAAATATTCGCGGCTTTGGGTCACGACGGCGCTACGCTATTTTCAATTATTGCCCTCCTTGCGGCCTTTCTAACGGCCTACTACACGGCGCGTATGTTATTTTTGATTATACTGCCCGCCGCTATCGAAGAGGATGCACAGCACGATGATCACCACGGTCCGGCTCAACCCATCGCCATGTTAGCCCCTGTTCTACTCTTGGCATTCGGTGCCCTTGCGCTAGGCTTTGTCGGCTCGCGCTTAGCTGCCATGCTCGGCGTGACACCGGCCCACCACGATATCGCCTCAATGCTACCGGCCATCGGCGCCGTAGTGCTCGGCCTCATCGTCGCCTATTTTGACTATGGGCGCAGCGGCGCTGCACGGCGAGGTTTTATAGCTCGCCTGCCCGCCTTGCAAAACCTTTTTGAAAATCGCTGGTATATAGACGAGTTCTACCGCGCCGTTTTCGTGCGTCTCAACGATGCGCTATCGGCTCTCTTCTACGGCATCGAGAAACGTTTCTTCGACGCCGGTTTCGACGAGTTTGGCTCCAGCACGCTCAAGGCCGGCAACAGCGCCTCGCGCCTGCAAAACGGCTGGGTGCAAATATACGCCGGTGCCACGGTAGTGCTAATCGGTCTGACCGCCCTCTATATCGGACTGCGCTGAGAAAGGACCGACATGTCGATTCTGAGTTATATCCTCCTCGTTCCGATCATCACTCTCGGCATCCTGCTGCTCTTGCCAGCGAATGCCGTGCGCGCTATTCGCTGGCTCTGCGCCCTGAGTGGTTTGGTGGCCTGCGCCCTCAGTCTAGAGCTGTTTTTTCTCTACGACAGCGCAGCGGGCACCGTCCAATTTGAAGAGATCATTCCCTGGGTACGGGGCGTCGGCATAAACTATCACGTCGGCGTCGACGGCTTTAGCACCGTGTTGATCCTGCTCAACTCGCTCGTCTATTTTACGGGCGTGCTGACCATGTGGGACCTCGAAAAGCGCGTCAAAGAGTATTTCGTTTTTATGGTCCTACTCGTCATTGGCGTCTACGGCGTCTTTATGTCTTTGGATCTGTTCTTTTTCTTTTTCTTTTACGAAATAGCCGTCGTGCCGATGTATCCGCTCATTTTAATCTGGGGTAGCGGCAACAAAGACTATGCGGCCATGAAGCTGATGGTTTTCTTACTCGCCGGCAGCGCCCTGCTCTTTCCCGGCCTACTGGCTATCTACCACGAGGCCGGCCTACACAGCTTTGATATGGTCGCGCTCGCCGCGCACTCTTTTGACCCAGAGTTCCAAGTATTCTGCTACCCGTTTATCTACCTCGGCTTCGGCGTGCTCGCCGGCATGTTCCCCTTCCACAGCTGGTCGCCGACCGGTCACGTCGCCGCGCCTGCTGCCGTATCGATGCTACACGCCGGCGTGCTGATGAAGCTGGGCGCCTTTGGCGTGCTCGCCGTCGGCATGCGCCTGCTGCCCGAGGGCGCCGTCTTTTGGGCACCGACGTTCTCTGTCTTGGCGGCCATTGGCATTATTTATGGCGCCTTTGTCGCCATGCGCCAGAGCGACTTTAAATTCGTCATCGGCTTTTCTTCCGTCTCCCATATGGGCGTGGTGCTGCTCGGTCTCAACTTAGCCGCACTGAACAAGGCCGGTGCCGACGCGCTCAATGGCGCCGTTTTCCAGATGTTTGCCCACGGTATTATGACCGCGCTCTTTTTTAGCACCGTCGGTTTTATATACGACCGCGCCCACTCCAAGACCCTGGCCGATTTTGGCGGCCTCGGCTCGCAGATGCCACGCGCCGTATCGATCTTTATCATTGCCGGTCTCTGCGGCGCCGGCGTGCCGGGTTTGGCCAGCTTTTGGCCCGAGCTCTTGGTTTTCTTAGCGGCGCTCAACACCTATCCCATTATCGGCGTCGCCATTATCGGCGGCCTAGTGCTGACGGCCATCTATATCCTGCGCGTCTTTGCGCTTGCCTTTTACGGACCACCCAACCCGCGCTGGGATGGATTGCGCGAGCAAGATATGCGTGGATTTCAACTGCTGCCGCGCGTCCTACTCGTCGCCGTGTTATTCTTTTTCGGCTTTTATCCCAATGCCATGCTCAATACCATCAACCAAACTACTGTCGCGCTGCTGGGAAGGTTCTAAACCATGTCCGACGCTCTGCTCTTTGCACCTGAGATTGCCCTGATTGCCACCGGACTGCTGCTGTTTTTCTGCTCCGTATTCGAGACCAGCTATCGCACCGCTTGGCTGCTGGCCCTGTTGGGCGGCGCGCTTTCTTTAGCGGCGGTTTTCTGGACCTTTGGCAGCACCGGCGAGCCCTTTGCTCCCGGTATCTACCGCGTCGACTTCTTCTCGCAATTTGCCAAGATGGCGTTGGCCTTGGGTTATCTGCTCGTCGTGGCCATCAGCTATAACCCCCAGACATTAAACAAAAGCGCCTGGCTCGAATTCCCGATGCTGCTGCTCTTTGCGACCTTGGGCACCATGATGATGGTCAGTGCGACCGAGCTCTTGACGCTCTATATCGCCATGGAGTTAGCCGCCTACCCGCTCTATATCGCCGTAGCTCTACATCGCAACCCAGAATCGAGCGGCGAGTCTTCCACCAAGTATATGCTGCAAGGCATGATCACTTCGGCTATTTCGCTCTACGGTATGTCCTTTCTCTACGGCGTTTTTGGCTCGACTTATTTTAGCGAGTTTGCCCGCCAACTGCCCGCCGCCGCCGGCCAGCCCCTGCTCTGGGTTGGCTTGGTATTGTTGCTGGCCGGTTTCCTTTTTAAACTCGGCTCCTTTCCCTTCCACTTCTGGGCTCCCGACACCTACCAAACAGCTCCGCACGAAGTCGTCACTTATTTGGCCACCGTTTCCAAGGTCGCCGCCATAGCCCTGCTCTGCCGCCTAGTCGCCCTTATGGGAGATGCGCAGATGCCAGAATTACTGATGTGGATGAGCATTGCCGCCATGACCCTGGGCAATTTTGCCGCACTGGTGCAAAAGGATTTCAAGCGCCTGCTCGGCTACTCAGCCGTAGCCCATGCCGGTTATATACTCCTAGGCATCCAGACGGGTGCTATTCTCGGTTTCAGCTCGGCGCTCTTTTACGCGCTGGGTTATCTGATGATGTCGTTCGCCTGTTTTTTGGTTGTCTGCGAAGTAGGCCGCAACAGCGACAGTGTGTCGGTCGACGCGCTAAAAGGCCTACACCAGCGCTCGCCACTCTTGGCAGCGACGCTGATGGTGGGGCTCTTTGGTCTGATCGGCCTGCCGCCAACGGTCGGTTTTATCGGCAAGTGGTTCTTGTTTTCTGCCGCATTAGAGCAGGGGCAGTTCGGA
This sequence comes from Planctomycetota bacterium, assembly GCA_047616505.1. Taxonomy (GTDB): domain Bacteria; phylum Latescibacterota; class UBA2968; order UBA8231; family UBA8231. The sequence goes on along the minus strand of JBLHGI010000115.1, from coordinate 4,940 downwards.
CTAGTACTAGTCGCTGCCATCAACAGCGTCGTAGCACTCTACTATTATTTATTGGTGTTACGCGCGGCCTACTTGGAGGATGCAGCCGACGCTACGGCGGTTGAAATCGGCCCCTTCGTGCGCCTGACGGCACTGGCTTCTATGGCCATCGTCGTGGTGCTGGGCACTTTCCCCGGGCCTTTCTGGGCCATGGCGGAAAGAGCCGCTAGAGCGCTGGGGTAGAACAAACGATCCAGCGGCTAAAACAGCTTCATATAGCCCCCTCCTCATTTTACCAACATAAGTGGCCGCGCCCACACACTCAGCAGCCATTTAGCAGTCCCTAAAAATACACTCCATTGCAAAGAAGCTTGCCCCTCGGCCTATACCGCCGTCCGACTCTTTGGCATGCATTATGCTAAAACCTCCTCGCGACCTTGGTCGCCTCTGCCAACACGACGATCGCAACCGAGGCCCATGCCATGCCGACAGAAACTATGACCCCCAAAGAACGCTTCTTAGCCACGCTGCTGCGCCGCCCCGTAGACCGTGTTCCCATGGACTATTGGGCCACCCCCGAAGCCACACAAAAACTGCTCGCCCATCTCGGCGTGGATAACGAGCGCCAAATGGCCGAGCGCCTACACATCGACCGCGTCATTACCGTTGGCCCCACCTATACCGGCCCCTCGGTTGCCCAAGACCACGATATTTTTGGCTGCCGCCACCAAAAAGTAGATTATGGCACCGGCGTCTATTCCGAGTGTGTTTACAGCCCTCTCGCCCAATATGAAACACTCCCCCAAATCGAGGCCAACTACACCTGGCCCTCACCCGACTTCTACGATTATTCCACCATTGCCAAGCAACTAGAAAGCTGGGAAGACTATCCGATTAGAGGCGGTGGCTCCGAGCCCTTTCTCATCTACAAAAAGTTGCGCGGCCAAGAGCTGGCTTTTATGGACCTGATCCTAAACCCCGAGATCGTGCACTATTGCCTCGACAAGCTCTTCGATTTAGCCTACGAAAATACCCGTCGTATCTACGAGAAAATTCCGGGTAAAATCCACCTGAGCTATATCGCCGAGGATATGGGAGCGCAGGAGGAGCTGATGTTCTCGCCCGAGCATATAAGCGAATTCTTGCTGCCGCGCATGCAGCGCATGGTCGACCTAGCGCACGAAGCCGACGTGCTCGCCTTCTTCCACAGCGACGGCTCGATTCGTCAGATACTACCCGCGATAGTAGAGATTGGCATGGATGTGCTCAACCCCATCCAATGGCGCTGCAAAGGCATGGAGCGCGAAGTGCTAAAACGCGATTTCGGCGACGATCTAATTTTTCACGGCGGCGTCGACAACCAGCAAACGCTGGCCTTTGGCAGCGTCGAAGAGGTGCGCCGTGAAGTGCGCGACAACTTAGCTATTTTAGGTGCCGACGGCGGCTATATCCTAGCCCCCTGCCACAATATCCAAGCCGTCAGTCCCCCCGAGAACATCGTCGCTCTCTATGAAACTGGACGAGAGGGAATCTAGGTTAACCCCTCCTATCAATAGGGGCAGCCTCGCCCCGCCTCGTGCCGATATGAGACGGCTTTATCTCATATCGGTATCTTTTTTTCATCAATCAGACCCATTTCTCCACGAATGGTCTCCAACCCCGCTGGCATGCGCCTTGCAGAAGACTCTGCGCGGCAACGTCCGCCCATCCACTCTTTCAGGAGACTGAACATGGCCGATCTTCAAGCCATCGCTGACAATGTGATCGAAGGACAAGCGCCCGCCGTGGCCGAACTCGTGCAGGCGGCGCTCGATGAAAACGTCCCCGTGCGCCAAATATTAGATGAGGGTCTCATCGCAGGTATGGACGTCGTAGCCGCCCGCTTTAAGGACGGCCCATTTTATATTCCCGAAGTGCTCATCGCCGCCCGCGCGATGAAAACGGGGATGGAACTCATTCGTCCGAAGCTAATAGAAGAAGATATCAAACCGATAGGTAAAGCCTGCATCGGCACCGTCAAAGGCGATCTGCACGATATCGGCAAGAACCTCGTCCTCATGATGCTACAAGGCGCGGGTTTTGAGGTGGTCGACCTCGGCATCGACGTAACTCCCGAGCAGTTTGTAGAGGCCGCGCGCGACGAATCGATGCAAATCATCTGCATGTCAGCCCTGTTGACTACGACCATGAAATCTATCGAAACGACGATCCAAGCGCTCGACGAAGCCGGGCTCAAGGACAAAGTGCGCACCATGATAGGCGGTGCCCCCATTACTCAGGCCTTCGCCGACAAAGTAGGTGCCAGCGCTTTTGCCGCCGACGCCGCCAGCGCCGCCGATGCCGCCAAGGGACTCGTCGCCCAATTACAGGCGGCCTGAGGCTGTGAGATGAGAGTCTATCCAATGCACGCAACCGGGAACCGGGAACCGTTAAGCCGATGTTCCTAAAGGTCATCGCCTGCGAGATCGCCTTCCGCGAGATCTGCGCCTGCGCCGCGAGGTCGCCCAACCAATTCGACCTAGAATTCTTAAGCCAGGGGTTTCACGATAACCCCGTAGTAGGCGTCCAGCGCATTCAGGAGCAAATCGACGCCGTCGAAGCAGATCGCTACGACGGCGTCCTGCTCGGCTATGGTCTGTGCAACAATATGCTCAACGGACTCAAGGCGCGCGATACGAAACTGGTCTTCTTACGCGCGCACGATTGCATCACGTTCTTTCTCGGTTCCAAGGAGCGCTACCAAGACTATTTCCTCGCCAATCCGGGCAGCTATTATTTCACCGCCGGTTGGATCGAGTACCGCCAGCGCGGAGGCGAGCGCCCAGAGCGCAAACAGGGCGCGGGACTAGGCGATTACGACACACACGAAAACCCGCAAAGCTACGCAGACCTCGTGGCGCAGTATGGTGAAGAAAACGCCAAATATCTCGTCGAGATGCTCGGATCTTGGCACCAGCACTACCAGCGCGGCGTCTTTATTGATTTCGAATTTACGCGCAATCTACCGTGCAAGGAAGAAGCCAAACAAATCTGCCAGCGCCGCGGCTGGGCCTACGAAGAAGTCGAAGGCGATTTGAGCCTTTTACAGGCTTGGCTCGACGGACGCTGGAGCTCCGAAGATTTTCTAGTGGTCGAACCCGGCCAACAGGTCGAACCAAGCTACGGCGAAGATATCATCCAAATCGAGGGGATCACCACCGAGTCCTGATGCTCAACTCGACGCAAGAATAATAAAAGAAGGAGCACCCCCATGACGCCCAAACAACGCGTAGAAGCTGCCCTGCGCGGCGAGCGCGCCAACAAAATTCCTCTGACCGCCTATGCCGAATACGTTGCGCAATCGGCCAGCGAACGACGTCTGCGCAACGGCGGCCTCTGCATCGTGCGCCGCCAGCCCTCTTTTTATCAGACGACCGTGCCGCATACCACCTGCGAGCGCAAGCACTACGAGCGCGAAGAGGGTGAATTTGTCGAAACACAGATCAGCACTCCCGAAGGCGACCTGAGCGCACGCGAACAGGTCGACTCCACTACGAATACCAGCTGGTATGTCGATCGCCTCTACCAAAAACCCGAAGACTATCGCAAGCTACAGAGTCTCTTTGGCAACCAGCAATTCGTGCCGCGCTATGACGAGTTTTTGCGCGCCCAAGAGACGGCCGGTGACGACGTGTTTTTTCTACCCGAGATCGGCTATTCACCGTTGCACTTCATACTCTACGAGCTCATGGGAGTCGAAACCTTTTCCATCGAGTGGGCCGAGCGCCGAGACGAAGTGCTGGCGCTCTACGAGGTCTTGATAGAGAACCGTCGTCGGCTCTATGCCGTAGCGGCCGACTCGCCGGCCCTGCTCGTCAACTACGACGCCGATATCAGCTCGGAGATCATCGGCCTACAGCGCTTCGAAGAATACTATCTGCCCCACTACGAGGAGTTTGCCGAAATCATGCACCGCAAGGGCAAGCTGACGGGCATCCATCTCGACGGCCATATCTGGCTCTACGAAGAAGCCATCGGCGCTTCCTCTATCGACTGTATCGAATCCTTTACACCCCCTCCCGACGGCGATCTCGATCTGGCGCATGCCAGAGTCGCCTGGCCCAATAAAATCCTCTGGGTCAATGTCCCACCATCGCTGCACCAGTACGATACCGACGAATTGGCCGAGGACGTGCGCGCTCTATTGCGCGCCTGCGGCGATGGCGAGCGCGTGCTCTTTGGTTTTGCCGATGCAGCCCCCGACGATTGCTGGCAAGAAAACTTCAACGCAGTGCTCGACTTAATAAATGGCGAGGGCAGCCTACCATTAAATATGTGGGCACAGCGAGAAGTCGCCTCGTGACACTGCTAGTCACTGGCAAAGAGCGTTTTATCGCGGCCCTCGAACGACGTCCGTTCGTCGGCCGCGTGCCGCATTTTGAGCTGGTCTTCTTTGCCACGATGGAAGCCTTCGGCAAGGTCCACCCCTCGCACCGCTCGTATCACCAGTGGGACCAAATGCGCGAGGAGGAGCGCCAGATGCACCGGCGCGATATGGCCCATCTCTATATAGAAACGGCTGAGCGCTACCAGCACGACGCCATCTTCTTACATCCCAACCCCGGTCGCGAAGAAGAAATTGTCCACCAACTCGATCTAGTGCGCCAAGAGAGCGGTGAGCAATACTTCACCATGATCCACGGCGACGCCACCTACGGCATCCCCAGTGGCAGCGAGATGACGGAGTTTTCGGCGCGCTTGGTAGAAGAGCCTGAAAAGGTAAAGGCCGAAGCGGCACAGCAGGTCGATGCCGCCCTCGCGCGCGCCGAACGCCTCGCGCAACACGGCACGCTCGACGGTTTCGCCCTCTGCTCCGACTATTGTTTTAATGCTGGTCCCTTCCTGCCGCCCGCCTGGTTCGACGACTTTGTCGCGCCCTACCTGACCCGCCTGATACGCGGCTACCGCGATATGGGTTTCTA
>JBLHGI010000114.1:0-16285 GCA_047616505.1 Planctomycetota bacterium | reverse complement strand
AAGAAGCATATAGGAACCGCCGGCAGCGCTACAGTGCCTTCAAAACTAAATTGCAGTCCTTTTCTCCAAGCCAAGAACCGCCAAGAGAAAAAAACGCCGACGCCCCCTTCGCCAACCCGCCAACAATCGCCGATAGACCCCAACCTCTCCACCCTGCTCTGCGCGATTTCTTTCTCCGCCTTTTCAGCCGCGACTGAGCTTGACACAGCGTATCGATCCTTCTTTCTTCTCTCTATAACTCAACATCCAACCAAAACTTACGCGAATCTATATGCGGCGTGCAGCACTCCTATTCCTTGTATTAACCCTCGGTTCAGTCGCTGCTGGTGCAGGCACATTATGGTATCTAAGCCGCCCAACGCAACTGAGCGAAAAGCGCCAGGTCACCGTCCCGACCGGATCCAGTGCTCGCCACATTGGCACGTTACTAGCGCGCGAAGGCATCGTGCGCAGTGCCCGTATTTTTGCTTGGACCGTTCGCTTACAAGGAGTAGCACAGGACCTTGAAGCTGGCACCTATCAACTGGATGGCCGTGCCGATACGCCTGGGATCGTCAGCCAACTGTTAAAGGCGCCGATCCAAACGCGGCGCGTTACGATTCCCGAAGGCCTCACACGCCATGAAATAGCCGGACTCCTGGCCAACCAAGGCGTGGTCGATTCGAGTAGGTTTATGCGCCTAAGCGAGGATTCCGCCCTGGCGTCTCGCCTGGGCATCCGCGCAGAGACTTTAGAGGGATACTTATTTCCCGACACCTATTTCTTTGACCTTGAAACGAGCGAAGAAGAAGTCATCGCGCGTTTAGTTGAACAGTTTCACAACGTCTTTGCAGACTCGCTTTATATCCGCCTTGACTCGATCAAACTCGACCTGCACCAAGCCGTCACGCTCGCCTCTATCGTCGAGCGCGAAGCCCAAGCCGCGAGCGAACGCCCGGTAATATCTGGCGTTTTTCTTCGCCGTTTACAGCTCAAGCGAAGACTCGAGTCCTGTGCTACCGTTGAGTATGCGCTCGGCGTGCACAAGAAGCGCCTGACCTATGCCGACTTACGCGTGGTATCGCCCTTTAATACCTATCGCCATCGCGGCCTCCCCCCCGGCCCCATCGGCAATCCAGGGCGCGCAGCCCTGCTGGCCACGCTCTATCCCACTCCCACAGAATACCTGTATTTTGTGGCGCGTGGCGACGGTACCCATATCTTTAGCCATACCAACAAAGAACACGAACGAGCCAAGCGCGAAGTGCGACGCCAAGAGCGGTTAGCCCAAAGCTCCCGTCTCAACTAAGCCTTGACGCGGTCTCGGACAACCGCTTAGTATATACGTCCCTCCCCGCATGATTAATCCCTTACTCACTTTCTCTCCCGCCAGAGCCGATATACCTATGTCTATACTCGACGATCTCAATCCCGCCCAGCGCGAGGCTGCCGCTACGGTCGAAGGCCCCCTGCTCGTCTTAGCAGGTGCTGGATCGGGCAAGACCCGCGTACTCACCTATCGAATCGCCTATCTAATTCAGGAAATGGGCGTCGAGCCGTGGAATATTCTCGCCGTGACCTTCACCAACAAAGCCGCCGGTGAAATGCGCGAGCGCGTCGAAAAACTCGTCGGCGACCTAGCCAAGGACATCTGGATTGGCACTTTTCACTCCATCTGCGCCCGCTTCTTGCGCGTCGAGGCTGAAAATTTTGGACTCGCACGCAGTTTTACTATCTATGATGAAGATGACCGCCGCGCTGCCATTCGCCGCGTCTTTGAATCGCATAAAATCGACGATAAAGACATGACACCGCGCTCGGTGATTGCCCAAATAAGCCGCGCCAAAAATGCCATGCTCGATCCAGCTTCATTTGCCGCTGAAGCCGGCGAGGCGCCCAATCGCAAACTGATCGCGGAACTCTATACGGCATACGAGGCCGACTTGCGCCGCAACAACGCCCTCGACTTCGACGACTTATTAGTAGAGACAGTGCGCAAATTTGAAAACCACCCACAAATACTAGAAAAATATCAGCGACGTTTCCGATTTTCTCTCGTCGACGAGTATCAGGACACCAACAAACCGCAGTATATGCTGTGCCGTCAGCTAGCCGCCTACCACCGCAACTTCTGCGTAGTAGGCGACGACGACCAGTCGATCTACCAGTTTCGCGGGGCCGACTTGCGCAATATTCTCGATTTCGAGCGCGATTATCCGGACGCAAAAACGGTGCGACTTGAACAGAACTACCGATCAACCGCGAGAATCTTGGAAGCAGCCAACCAAGTCATAGCCAACAACAAAGACCGCAAAGGCAAAAAGCTTTGGACCGATGGCCCCGATGGAGAGTTACTTGAGCTAGTGCAATGCGATACGGATCGACGCGAAGCGCGCTTTGTTGTCGAAACGCTGCGCAAGCAGGTTGGTTCAGGGGGGTACGCCCCGGGCGATGCCGCTATCCTCTACCGCACCAACGCTCAATCGCGCTCCTTGGAAGAAGAACTGCAGCGTTCGGGCATGCCCTATACGATCGTCGGCAGCACCCGCTTTTACGAACGCCGCGAAATAAAAGACCTTCTTGCCTATTTGCGTATCTTGACCAATCCAGCCGATGACGTCGGTCTGCGTCGCGTCATCAATATGCCCAGACGTGGCATCGGCGACACCTCGCTCGACCATTTGCAGCGCTATGCTCTTGAAAACGGCTTAAACCTCTTTGTCGCGATGGGTTTTCTCGACCAAGTGGAGGGGCTCAATGCGCGAGCGAAAAAACATATGGGCCAATTTAAAACCATCATAGATGAACTCGCCGCCGCCAAAGATGAAATCACTTTGCCCGAATTGGGACAACGCCTCTTCGAACGCAGCGGCTACCAACAGATGCTGCTCGATGAGAACTCGCCTGAAGCAGAGACACGTGCGCAAAATGTCGAGCAGCTCATCGCCTTTATGACGGAATTCACCGAAACCCGCGACGAAGCGACCCTCGACAGCTTTCTCGAAGAGGTCGCTCTGATGTCGCCGATGGACGAAGCCGGCGATACGAGCAGCATGATCACACTGATGACCCTGCACAGTGCCAAGGGGTTGGAATACCCGATAGTTTTTATGTGCGGCATGGAGGAAAACCTTTTTCCCACGGCCCGTGCCGTCGAAGAAAGCCGCAGCAAACAAAACCAGCAGGCTATTGAAGAAGAGCGCCGGCTCTGTTATGTCGGTATTACCCGCGCCCGTCAGCGCCTCTACCTGACCTATGCCAACCGCCGCTATGCTTATGGCAATATGATCGAATGTCAGCCTTCGCGTTTTTTGCAGGAGATACCAGACGAACTCTATTCGGTAAAACGCGAAGTCGTCGACTTTAATCCGCGCACCCGACAACCTGGGCGCAACCGCTTCGCCGATAAATCCACCACTACCCGCAGCGACCGCTCGGGTTCCCCCGTGCGAAAAAAAATACCCAAGGACAAACCCAAGGGCGTGCATTACGAGTGGGACGAAGGTACAAAGCCCCAGCCTCAGCTCGACGGCTTTGCCGACTTAGTTGACCAAGACGATTTTCTCGCCGTTGGTCAGTGGGTGCGACACCCCTCCTGGGGGCGCGGCCAGATACTCGCGCGCGATGGCTATGGCGAAAAGATGAAGCTATCGATTCGCTTTGGCCCCCACCTGAAAAAAGTAGCAGTGGCCTACGCTCAGCTAGAGCCCGCCTAAAGGCGAAAAAAATCTCAACAACTATATCATCCGTCAAGCGCGCAGTGCTCTTGGCCGCTGGCCGCGGCCAGCGCTTAGCACCCTATACGGATCGCACACCCAAACCGCTCATCGCAGTAGACGGACGCCCCCTACTCGAATACGCCCTGCGCAACCTACGCGCCGCAGGTGTGCGCGAAGTGCTATTAGTCATAGGCTACCGAGGAGCGCAAATAAGAGATCATTTCGCAGATGGCAGGTCTCTCGACCTCAGCTTGCACTATATAGACCAGCAAGGCATACCCGGCACCGGAGCCGCCACTTTATTAGCCGAGGCCTTTACCAACCAAGAACCCTTCTTTCTGGGTTGGGGCGATATCATAGCCGCCCGCAGCGAATACCAACGACTATTTGATATCTTTATAAAAGAGCAGCCCGATGCGTTGATGCTCATCGAACGCAGCAAAGACGTGCGCAGCGGAGCGGCGATAGATATACAAGACGGGCTCATCACCTCTTTAGTAGAGAAACCCGCGCATTCCACAGCCCTTTGGAACCAAGCTGGAATCGCCGTCTATAGACACACTATTTTTTCCTGCCTACACCAGCTCCACCCCTCTGAACGCGGCGAGTTGGAGTTTACGGCCGCCGTGCAAATGCTCGTTGACCAAGGTCTTTGCGTGCGCGGGATTCCCATGCAAACACCGCGACTCCATCTGACCCACCCTAGCGATATAAAAACCGTTGAACAAACGTTGAAAAACGATGCTCGCTATGGTCTAAGTGTTGCCGAATCAGGATGGGATGATTAAGTTCTAAAGCCTTTAGTTTCCTATCACTTCTATACCATTTAAGCCTTGTTGATGAGCACAGAAACAGTCCCTTCTCCCCTGCGCGTAGCCCTGCAAAATGTCGGCTGCAAGCTCAATGCATACGAAGTCGAAGCCCTCAGTAATGGCTTTGGCCGCAGCGGCTACCGAGTAGTGCCCTTCAACGAAAAGGCTGATGTTTATGTCGTGAATACCTGCACCGTTACGGGTTCGGGGGATTCCGACTCGCGCAAGGCCGTGCGCCGCGCTCGCCGCACCAATCCCACGGCTACCATAGTCGCGACGGGTTGCTATGCTCAGCGCCGCCCCGACGAACTGAGCACCGCAGGCGCGGACCTAGTGGTTGGCAACGGCCAGAAGGCCGATCTATTAGCCCATGTCCAGACCCACTTACAGGGACAAGCTCCCGTCGAATTTACTACACAGCATCCTCCCAGCACCAGCGAATTCTTATCGATAGAAGGACAGGTCGAAAAAGGCCGCACGCGCGGGATGCTACAGGTCCAAGACGGCTGCGATGAGCACTGCACCTATTGCATCATTCCCAGCGTACGCGGCCAGAGTATCAGCAGGCCAGCCAGAGAAATTGTCGCACAGGCCCAACAGATGGTCGCGACCGGTTATCGCGAGTTAGCCCTGACCGGCGTGCATACAGGCAGCTATGGTTACGACAAGGACGACCGCGATGGCCTCGTGCATCTTTTAGAGGATTTAGAACAGGTCGATGGGTTAGAACGCATCCGACTCAATTCGGTCGAACCCGCCTATATCACCGATGCCCTCATCCGCTTTGCTGCTCACTCCAGCAAGTTCTGCCATCATTTTCACGTGCCCTTACAAAGTGGCGACGACCAAATTCTCAAACGCATGGGGCGTCACTACGACCGCAGCTATTATCGCCGTCGCATCGAAGAGATCGCTGCAGTGCTTCCCGACTGCGCCATTGGCGCAGATGTTATGGTCGGATTTCCCGGCGAAGAAGAAGCACACTTTGAAAACACCTACCAGCTATTAGAAGAACTACCCATGACCTATTTACATGTCTTCCCCTTTTCGCTGCGCGACGGCACGGCAGCCGAAAAATTGAACGGCCATTCTTCGAGTAGCAGCAAAAAAGAGCGCAGCAAACGCTTGATCGATTTGGGACTGCAAAAGCGACTCAAATTTCACCAACGTTTCTTAAACCGCTCACTGCACGCACTCGTTGAAGATCGTGTAGATTCTGCAACCGGTTTACAAATAGGTATGAGTGGCAACTATATCAAAGTGCTCTTTAGCGGCGGGGTCGCCGCCAACGAGATCGTCAAAGTGCAAGTGCAACAGGCGCGCGAAGACCTAGTATTTGGAGAACTCATATGAGCGTTGGACTACCTATACTCGACGAGGTTGGCACCAATGCCGCCCGCGCCCGTCCGGGGCACAACGGCGAAAGCCGCAGCGCCTATGTCGAGACCTACGGCTGCCAGATGAACGTCGCCGACAGCGAACTCGTCGCCAGCATTCTCAACGATGCGGGTTTTACGATTACGGAAAGCGCTGAAAAGGCAGATATCATCTTGCTCAACACCTGCGCCGTGCGCGAACATGCCGAAGAACGGGTCATCGGCCGCATCTCCCAGCTCAATGGACTGCGCGCTCAACGACCCAATCTGACACTGGGAATCCTCGGCTGCATGGCCCAGCATTTGAGCGAAACACTGCCCGAACGCGCTCCTTTTGTCGACCTGGTAATGGGGCCGGATTCCTATCGCCGTCTGCCACAGCTCCTCGCCCAAAGCAGCGACGATGCCCTGTTGGATGTTCGGCTCGATCGCGCAGAGAATTATATTGGCGTCACGCCTGTGCGCCGCGAGGGCACTAATGCTTGGGTCACTATCATCCGCGGCTGCGACAAGTTCTGCACATTCTGTATTGTGCCCTTTGTGCGCGGACGCGAGCGTAGTATAACAGCGGACGAAATCGTCCAGCAAGTCGAGCTCGTCGCCCAGGAGGGATTCCGCGAAGTAACGCTGCTTGGGCAAACGGTCAATTCCTATCGGGAAAAGGACCACGACTTTGCCGATTTACTGCGCCGCGTTGCCGCCGTCGATGGCATCGAACGCCTGCGTTTTACGTCTCCCTATCCCGTCGACTTTAGCGACCGCGTGATCGAGGCCATGGCCGAACTCGATGAGGTCTGCCCCTATCTGCACTTGCCCGTTCAAAGCGGTTCCGATGCCCAGCTCAGCACCATGCGCCGAGGTTACACGATTGGCGAATACCGCACCCTGGTCGACAAGCTGCGCACAGCCATACCCGATCTAGCGTTGAGTACTGATATCATTACGGGTTTCTGCGGCGAGACGGAAGAAGATTTCCGCCTAACCTACGAACTGATGGAAGAGATCCGCTTCGACTCGGCTTTTATGTTTAAGTATTCTCAGCGCGAAGGCACCTATGCCGCCAAACAAATGCCAGACGACGTGCCCGAAGAAGTAAAGGGCGAACGCCTACAGCAAGTGATCAAGCTGCAAGAACGCATTTCCGGTGAGGTCAACACACAGTGCATAGGCAAAACGTATCCCGTTCTTGTCGCAGGCCTTTCGCGCCGCAAAGCTAAGGATGGGCACGAGCGCTACTTCGGCCGTTCTCCGCAAAACAAAACCGTTATTTTCCCTCAGCCAACCGAACCCAACTCTCTGGTTGAGGTCTTCATCGAGAGCAATACTTCGCACACGCTCTTTGGCGACAAAGTATAAGATATAGCGACCCATATTTCTCTTACCCCCTTCTTCCTCTGCTGCGTCTTTTAAGAAGCTGTTTATCAATAAGACCAGAGGCTCCGCTTGATATTATTCCCTTTTTATTGTTTTCTACTAGCCCTTATAGCATCAACTCAACCAAGTAGCGCCCAATACCGGCCGTTTGGCATTGATCAGCGCGTTGATAATACTTCGGTATTTATAAACCTAGATATCAATTCGCCCCCGGCGAAGATATCGGCGAGCGGGCTCTTTACCGATACGGCTAAACAGACGATAGCTCCCGGTTTCATCCCCTATACAGTCAATGCTCCACTATGGTCGGATGGTGCTTATAAGACCCGTTTTTTTGCCTTGCCCGCCAATGCCAAAATTCAATTTTCCCGTGACGCTCCTTGGCAATTCCCTCCCCATTCGATCCTCATAAAAAATTTCTATATCGAATTTATTAAGGGAGATTCAACGAGTCGACAGATTGTCGAAACTCGCTTTCTAATCAAGGAGGCTCAGGGGGATGGTTGGCGGGGATTTAACTATCAATGGAATGACGATGCCAGTGAAGCGGCTCTTTTAAGGGAGAGTAGCCATCTTACGTTCTTTATAGCCGATAAACAAGCAAGCGATGGATTCACCCCACAGCGATATTTTTTTCCTGGCCCGGAAGACTGCGCTTTATGCCATAGACCCGCGGCTGGATTTATATTGGGCCCGAGGACAGCCCAACTCAATGGCAAATTCTCATATGAAAATGCCACCGACAATCAACTGCGCACACTCAACCATCTAGGTCTTTTTAGCGAAGATATTGGCGAGAATTTTGAGCACTTCCCTCGATGGACTAACCCTCTCGACAGCGAAGCGCCTATTGAAGCTAGAGCAAGATCTTACTTAGCCACCAATTGTTCGCACTGTCACCGCCCCAATGGCGTCGACCGGGCTCCAATGGACCTGCGCTTTGATATTCCCACCTCGGAAACGAGAACGGTGGACGAAGCTCCAACATTGGGTCGTATAGACGCCGAACCGGCCAGTGCCCGCATCATCAACCCTGGTGACCCGGCCAATTCCACCCTGCTACTGCGCATGTTGAGTTTCAGCTCTTTCCGTATGCCACCCTTGGCCTCCAGCGTTATTGATGAGCAAGGCACGCAACTACTGAGTCGGTGGATTGAGGGCATGTCCCCTATAACCCATATCAAGAGCGAACAAACCCAGCCACAGTATTTCAGCTTAAAAAAGAACTACCCCAATCCCTTCAATCCCAACACCACCATTGAATATCATTTGGAAAGAGAAAGTCCTATCAATCTCTCCATATACGACCTTATGGGTCAGCAGGTCCGGACACTGGTCGCCAAAAATCAGAAGGCCGGTCAATATTCAATTCAATGGGATGGGCGCAACCATGGTGGATTGTTGGTAGCCAGTGGGGTGTATTTTTATCAATTGCGATCGACACAGAACCAACAAACTCGACGCCTGCTATTTCTAAAATGACATTTCAAACCCCCTCGCCAAAAGTACTAACTTTCTAAGGAGATTCTATGCGAGTATCCCGTCTATATTTTCCGGCAATTGCTCTCATTGGATTGTCTTGGCTACCTCAATCAATTTCAGCGGCGCCAACTCCTCTTCGAGATGACATACAAATACGTCAACTGCTACAGGTCCCCGAACGGACTATGCGCATCGCCAAAGATCCGCGCAATAATACGCTCTATATATTAACGGTATTAGGCGATATCTCACGCATCCTCCTGCCTAAACCTGGCGAACAATTGCGCCCCTTAGTTGCTCGTGGTGTGCGCAATTCCGATACAGGTGAATTTACTTGGACGAGTTTTGATATAGATGGTGATACCCCCGATGGCACGCCGATTGAGGCCCTTCGCCAAGCCGCGAATAATGGATCTCTAAGTTCGACAAATCCAGTCGACAATCGCTTGTATCTGCTCAATACAGATGATAATACGATTCTCGTTCCTCCGCGCACCGTAATTGCAAGCCCCGATGATTTTTCTATTAATTTTATCAAGGCATTATATATCGACGAGCAAGGGGTCTTTTATGTCATCCGCGATGTCGATCGCGCCAATGCCCCTCAGTTAGAGCGCCTATATACAAGCGCCGATCACAGTCTCAACGATAGCCAAGGCTTATCGATTGGTCCCGATGGATCGATGTATGTAGGAGGAAACCGCAGAGAGGGTAACTCGACGATTATCACGGTTGCTAAGGGGACCTTCGATCCAGAGAGCGGGACCCATAGCTGGTCTATTCTCGCGCGCACCGAACCGATTCCTCGTGGCGATGTAGGTGCTTTCAACCACACCCACCCAGCAGTTGCAGTCGATCCCGATGGCCGTTTCGTCTATATAAACAGCGGTTCACGTACTGAGCACGGCGAATTAGCTGAAATGGATGGCCAATTTCCAAACCTTCGCGAACACCCACTGTCTTCCGCTATTCTGCGCGTTCCCACCAATGGCTCCGATATCGTCATCCCCGCAGATGAAGAAGCTCTAGCGGCATCGGGATTTTTGTTTTCCGACGGCCATCGCAATGCCTTTGACCTCACTTTTGGTCCCGCAGGCGAACTCTTTGCGGCAGATAATGGTCCAGATTGGGATATGTCCGACGAAATCAATTGGGTTCGCCAAGGACACCACTATGGATTCCCTTGGCGCATGGGCGATTATAACAATCCGCAACAATTCCCGGATTACGACCCGACCCAGGACCCGCTTCTACAAAATAGTTCCTGGGCAAAACAGAACGACCTATTCAACAATGATCCAACCTATCCACCCCCTCCAACGATCCCCTTTACCAACCCTATTATAAACATAGGCCCCGACGCCAACAGCTACCGCAGCCTCGATGGTCAAGTACTCGATGGCAGCGATGATGGCAGACCTGTTTTTACATTAACTGCCCATAGTTCCCCTCTTGGCCTCGTATTCGACAATGCCATGGCAATGGCTCCTCCCTTTACGGGATCTGGATTCACTTTGCGCATCGGGGGTAGCATTGCCAACTTAATAAATTCCTTCGGCGATCCAGATCAGGACCTGCTGCAGCTCGATTTAGAGAAAACACCTGATGGCGAGAACTTCCAAGCCCGTGTCACTCGTTTGGTCTCGGGATTCGATAGCCCAATTGATGCCGAGATTATCGGCAATCGCATCTTTGTTATTGAGTGGGGTGATACGAGAGGTCTGTGGGAAATCACCTTGCCTGTCAATGATATGACGGCCGTGGAAGAAAGCGCCGATGCGCTGCCCAATGAGTCCGTGTTGTTGCAAAACTATCCGAACCCATTCAACCCCAGCACGACCATCGAGTACCAGGTCAAGGCATTTAGCCCCGTAGAGCTGAACGTCTACGATGCGCTGGGGCAAAAGGTCCGCACCCTAGTGGCCACTTCCCAGCATCCAGGCTTTTATCGCATGCACTGGGATGGACGCACCGATGCAGGGGCAGCGGCTGCCAGTGGCGTCTATATCTATCGTCTCAAGGCAGGTAGCCATATAGAAACACGTAGGCTAACCTTGCTCAAATAAAGCATACTTGGGATTAAAAAAAGGGCGGTTCTGAAAACAACCAGAACCGCCCTTTTCTTTTTTATTTCGTCTAATCAATGATGGTGTTTACCCACCTGAGCAAGTTGTATTCCCGGTATTTCCACTACAGACAAGTCTCCACCTTCTATCAATTGATAAGCTTGGTCCGCTATGACATTGGTGAATTCCTGCACCAGTCCTGAGGGCCATTCAACACGCAGTACCTCGACTTGTTTAAAAGCGGCTAAACCCAACTCGCGCCGATAGGGATTACCGCCAAAACTAGCGCCGGGACTTACGCGTGAATATATGCGACGGTCTCCGACAAATAGCACGACTCTAGCCCCCACAGCCATGCGATTGCTCCGCGTTCCCTGCAATATCAATTTGATCCAATGGTGGCCGTGCCCCGGGTTCTCAAAGAGCACATTTGCCGCCATATCTCCCGAATAGGCCCCTCCCATCACCGCGTGTACATCTTGGTCTCCATCGTTGTCGATATCGCCAAATCCGATGCCATGACCTTTTTGCAAATGGCCAAACCCACCCGATATAGTAATCTCTTGAAATTGACCTGCGTCATTGCGGAACATTCGATTGGGCACCAATAGACGAAAGTCCGGATCACCCGTTCCGACATAAAAATCCAACCAGCCATCGTTATCGAGATCGCCATAATTACAACCCATACTATAGAGTATCTTATCGAGGCCGATATCGCGCCCGACATCACTGAAGGTGCCATCGCCATTGTTTCGATAGAGCCGTGGCCGCTCGCCTCCGTGCGGTTTGCCCAAATACTCCGCTGCAATGTCGGCGCTCTTTGCCCGATAACCCGAAACAAAGATATCTTCATAGCCATCGTTGTCGTAATCCCAGAACCATGTCGGAAAACTGTACAGTGGTTCTGCTACTCCCGCCTTCTTAGTCACATCGCTAAATTGGGGCACACCGTCGCCATCAACCCCCTCATTATGAAGCAATATATTGGACTCGCGCAAGCGCGAGATATAGAGGTCCATACGCCCATCATTATCGTAATCACCCCAGCTGACCCCTTTGACAAAACCAGTAATAGCAGCACCGGCAAGTGCTGCTACATCGATAAAAGTGCCATTGCCCTGGTTTAGGTAAAGCTCGCAGCTATGCTGGGAAGAGCGCCCTCGTTCATCGCCGAGGAATGGAGTCATCTTACCACGTGTAGATTCGTTGCCGATAAACAGATCTAGGAATCCATCGTTATTAAAATCGGCCCAAGCCGCCGTCTGCGTGGGATGCCGATTAAAGAGCCCCGCTCGTTCGGTCACATCCAGAAATGTCCCATCCCCCATATTGCGCAACAGCGAATTCGGATGTAACCCTTCAGCGCCACACCATGCCCCCCGTAGCACCAAAAGGTCTACGAGCCCATCATTGTCGTAATCCGCCTGGCGCAGATTGAGCCCACCGAATAAACCCGTCAATCCAGCGGCGTCCGTCTGGTCGGTAAAAGTGCCATCCCCGGCGTTCATAAATAGACGTAATTGCCCCTCTAAGTCCCAGGAAGAGACGACAATATCAAGTAGGTTGTCGCCATTTAAATCCTCCACTATACCCCCTCCAGCCAGCCCCATAACACCAAGCCCCACTGCGACCGCCCGATCGGTAAAACGACCTATATTGTTTTCTGGGGCAAAGGCAGAAGGCGGTATCAGCGCAGCAGGCGGTACTTTGTGTGGATATTCCCCAAGCGTCATATGGGCAATATTGAGCAACCAGCGCACCCCTAAATCGGCTGGATTTTTTGCATATAGCCCAGCATAGATTTCAGCAGCTCTGCGCGACCCTTCGGGCAACCGATGCACCCCCGAACCACGGATCGGCAACAGACAGGATTCCGTATTGTGGTTTTCGATGCAGTTTTGCTGTTCTCCCAGACGCAGGTAGGACAATGCAAGCATATTCGCCAAGCTGGGGCGAGTGCGTATACCATATTGGGGAGCCTCATCGGCAGTCGCTGCAAAGAGCCCAATCGCTTCGTCACTAAAACCGGCCTGCAGCAATTCTTTGGCGAGACGAATCTGATGACTGATACGCGGTGTAGGTTCGGTGGGAACGGGTTGCGCGCGGAATAACTCGGCGCGTCCACGGCTGAGATAGGTATTTTTGGCAGGGTCTGCCGTATCGGCAACCCGCGCCAAGTGAGTAACCATTGCCGCGTTCGGCGTGGGAGCGGGTAGTTCGGACTGGCACCCCAGATTCAACAGCAAAACAAAAAAAAGAACACCCCTACGCACGGACTTCATCACCATAACCTACTGAGACATGCGCTGCAGCAGTTGGCTCGCCGTGGCATTTTGTGGTTCGACGCGCAATAGACGCTGGAGCGCCTGGCGCGCCTGTGGCAAATCGCCGCTTCTCTGATGCGATAATGCCAGACTCAAATAAGCCTTAGTATAGCGGGGCGCAAGTCCAATTGCTTGCTCAAAGGATCGGATAGACCCCTCGTTCTGGTTAGCTTTCTGCATAGCCAATCCCAGATTATAGTGATGTGCTGCATCCGTCCCATCCAGCTCAACCGCTTTTGTATAAGCGCTAATCGCCTCTCCGTATACTTCCTGACGCAAATAAGCAGTGCCCAGGTTGTTGTAGGCCGGTGCATAGTCAAACTCACCCACAGCGCGTATGAAGCGTTCCTGCGCGAGTTCGAAGTCGCCGCGCTGCATTAGGATCAATCCCTGTGCATTTAGTGCCTCGACAAATTTGGGTTTTACTTTTAATGCCCGCTGATAGTATTCATGCGCTTCTTCGAGCTGCCCATGGCGAGCATACACTACGCCCATATTCTTGAGCGCCTCGTGGCTATCCGGATCCAACTCAATCGCCCTCTGATACGCCACACTCGCCCGATCCCAATCTCCCAAGCGCGAATAGAATACCCCTTGATCGTTATGGGCTCCCGGCAAATCGGGAAAGAGCTCAACCATAATTCCTCGCGCTTCCGCTTCGTCGGCATGCCAATAAAACGGTACGGCAGAAAGGGCGAGAACGGGGAGCGCGAAGTAGAGCAACTGGCGACCCGCTTCGCCAAAGTAGCTCCTCAAACGGGTAATAAGGCCTTCAACGGTTGCCCGTGCACCTATTTTATCCCATCCTGTTTCGCCTTCAATCTCGAGGTTGACCTGGTTGCGCTTGTCGCGCATTTTCCAGATAAAACCATCAAAATAATAGTGCAATAGCGTCGAAGTGATAACGAGCACCTCGATGGCCTTAATCCACGATGCTCTATCAAACCAGTTGAGACTATAGTTGACCGAACCGTAGATAAAACAGATCAGCACATAACCAACTAAAATAGGCAGTGAACGGCTTGTGAAAAAAGCACGCAAGAGCCGCGAGGTGTTGCTCTGTCTTTTTACGAGATTGTTGTTGTAGACCCAAACGATGGCGAAGTATTGAATGTCGTGGAAGGCAGCGAAAGCGGCGTAACCAATCGTCAGATCTTGGATGTAGATCCAACCAAAATAAATGAGAAATATAGTCGTCGCCATCACTGCAATTTTGGGGAAACTCACCTTTTGCTTAGTGACTAAACGCCAGCCTAAATTGCCAATATAACCAACGGCGATCCCCATCGTCGCGTAGAGCAGCAGATCTTTGATTAACAGCAGATGGTCGGCGCTTAAAAAGGGCAATCCAACGCTCTGATTGTGATCTAGTATCCGATAGAAATACTCCGGACTATAGACTACGACCGTGATGAATGCCGACATCGTCAGTAGCCAATCCCAGCGAGCATTCCACTTGGCAAAGATCTTGTTCTTGCCGTCGTAGATACGCATAATGCCATAGTGCTGCATAAAGAGATGCCATATCTCCCATACTAACACCATCAAAAAAAGTCCGTGTAAAGTATTAAATTGTGCCAAAGCAACTACGAATAGCACTACGATCGGAGCGACGAGAAACTTCTCTTTAAACGTCTGAAAAAGTTCTGGATCACCGTATGCACGCATGAAACCGGGCAGGTGGTGTCCCATTGCAAAAAAAGACATGATAAAGAATAGAATGACCTGAGAATCAAATACTTGCCGCAGTGCCATCAGCGGCACTAGGCACAAAAGCGGAGTTCCAACAAAAAAAATGCTATCTGCCGCTGGTGAGATAATCCACTTCTGATCGCGGTATACGGCAGTTGGCGCACTCATAATAATCAGTCTCCTCTATGGATCATTAGTAGGCTACGACGACTGATCGCACAACTCGTCCAGTTTCTGCATCCGAGCCCGGGTCAATATGACATAAATAGATACCGGGAGCAACTAAGTCCCCGCTGGAAGTTCGCCCATTCCAAGTGAAAGATTTTATATCACTGCGCTGCCCATTAGTTAATTCTACTATGACTCTCCCCTCAAGGTCTGTAATTACCACTTCGGGCGAAACATCGATGGCTTTAAAAAGAACGAAGTGAATTTCTGTTTCGTCATTGATTCCATCGCCGTTGGGAGTAAAGGCATTGGGCGTGATAGTCAAATCGCCAATTAACGACTGTGAACCCACCAAATCGGGAAGAAAAACGATATTAGTACGCCTTCCCAGCGCCTCAACCGACTGCCATATACCAGGCTGAGCCGCCTGACCGAGATCAACCGCGAAGAGCGTGGCATTGCGCAGAACCCTGGCAACAAAACTGACTTGTATTGAATCGCCTCGAATCATCTCGGGGAGATCTAGTATTAAAATGGAATCGGCCTCGGCGACTACGGAAATTGGAGTCACTTCGACTCCACCTATTTGCAGGTCCACGCCATTTACATCTACTGCAGAGGGTGTCGAAATGCGTAGACGATCAAAGCCCGAATCGAGTTCGTCGGCCTCGGGAAATATCGTATAGGTAAATTGGGTGGCCTCGTTGGCGACGGCCTCACGCGGCGTAATACGCCCCCGCGCCACTTGGATAAGCGCATCGCCAAAATCGATGGAAAGCGAATTAACAACGGGAGCCACCTCGAAATCTTCCGTTGAAATAATCAGTTCGAGCTGAACATAACGCCGGGGGGTTTCAGATTTAAAGGTCTCGCCTGAGAACTGGTAGAAATTACTCCATTCGCCCCAGTCATTCCCCGAGACAATAGATGTATCGATCGGTCCTCTGAGCACTTTGGGTGCCGAAGCCCAACCCGTCTCCGTGACTTCGTCCCCCTTGCGGTCATAGTAGGTATAAAACTCCTGTAGTTGATTGCCCGAACGAGTGCGCAACTGCAGGCGCGTATTGGGTGGAGTTTCCGCCTCCCAATTTATGGATTTTATCGTCTTGGGACGTTCATCGCCGACCAGTTGTCCCAGATCGATAAAGTCGGATTCTAGCGTAACCTGTGCTGGATACCCAGGCGAGAACAACATGAGTTCCATCGGGTGCGAGAACCAACCCTGGTCCGTCAACGAGTGCCAAAAGAGATAGCGCACTTTGCGCGTGGCAAAACGATAGCGAAAGTGGC
>JBLHGI010000113.1:0-16449 GCA_047616505.1 Planctomycetota bacterium | reverse complement strand
ATTAATACTTTCACCTACATCTTCTAGGTCTTCTTCAAGCTCAGCCAATACAATCTCTTCCAATTTCTCCCCATCCCAACAACATATAGCAGGACCTCGCCCAGGTTCCCTTTCCAAACCAAACCACAAGCGTCCTTTCTCATCTTTACAACGACCCCATAAAAAGCCGCGCGACTGATTGCCCAACTTAAACGTCTCAAATTCACAGTCGTTTAAACGACATAACCCCCTGTCCGTAGCAAACCACATACAACCCTGATCGTCTTCAATTGCACTATAAACACCGTTACCAGCTAATCCATCCGCGATGGTATATGTTTTAAACCCATACCCATCGTAACAGGCCAATCCACCTTCATGCGTCCCCACCCATACTAAACCCTGACTATCTTCATATATACACTCGATCTTCATATCGGGAAGACCGTCTCGAATTGTGAAATGCTCCCAAACAAACTCTGGTTGCACAGCAAGTGCTTCCTCATTCAGCTCAGCCATAATAGATCCTTTCACTTTCAACCAATATATATGGCAAATTATCCGGACGTACACAAGAAAATCCCTGTAACCGGAAACAGCTACAGGGATTGACCTTTATTCCAACTGTGATTGTTCGTTAATCGGTTATAGCATCGAGCACCCTGCGCTTAAAGGCAATCATAAACCGGTCGACATCAACATCGATAGCAAACTCAACGGGGTAAGCACCTTCTGCTTCTTCATCGTGCAGTAGAACTTGTCCCGCCTTCTCCTCTGAAGTATCCACATCGATCCATATTGTTTTAGTCTCAAACAATTTCGGTTCAACAATCAGGGCTACAACCGCAGGATCATGCAAATACAATCCAGAGAAACCAGCATGCTCTTTTTCATATGCAATAACCGAACGCGTTGAATCACTTATAAATTTGGCGATCTTATCTTTGCGATCACTAAGAGCTACTACGAGATCGCTTTCCAACAGCTGTAGTTTCTGTGTGACATCTAGGGGCACAAGGGTCAAATTAACATCGGCCTGAACCAATGCTCGTAGAGCGTGGGGATCGGCAAAACTATTGAACTCGCTCGTCTCCGTCACATTGCCTCCACACCACAAAGCGCCCCCCATCGCAATTACTCGCCGCGCGCAGTTGAGTATTCCCGGTGACTTCTGCTCGGCCAGTGCCAAATTCGTAAGCGGCCCCATGGCGACGATGACGACTTCCCCAGGGCGAGTCATAATTTCGTCGATGAGATAATCAACCGCACGCCCCGCCGGCAACATTTGTGGCTCAGCCAATTCAGCTTCGCCCAAACCCTGTAAGCCATGTACGATCTGGGCATCGACCGGCATACGCTCCAACGGCGTTACTGCCCCCATATATACCGGAATATCGTCGCGCCCCTGCAACTCAAGTACCTGCAACGCATTGCGCGTCCCTTGCTCGAGCGGCACGTTGCCCGCAACCGTCGTTAACCCCATTAACTCTACTTCCGGCGAGTTTAATGCGAGCATGATGGCAAGGGCATCATCTACCCCCATATCCGTATCTATGACAATTGGCTGCATATCCTAGTCCTTTATGAACGATCTTTATCAAGTGCAGTATAACCTACACGATCTTCGGCACTTTCGATATCGACCCAACGCAATCGATTGTCTGACATACCGTAAAATATATCGAATTTGAGCTCGCTATCTGCATCGATACAACACTTGGTCAATTCGGCTATGTCTCGCTGACTGCACCAGATATCACCCCGCTCGTTGCGCGGGGCATCTTCACCCGTGACCCAGCCAATGCGAATACACAGACTCGACATACCATGGCTATGC
The DNA here is from genome assembly GCA_047616505.1 of Planctomycetota bacterium. Taxonomy (GTDB): domain Bacteria; phylum Latescibacterota; class UBA2968; order UBA8231; family UBA8231. The sequence continues at coordinate 14,633 of JBLHGI010000113.1, read as the reverse complement.
CCATAAACCCGCGCAAGCGATTCAGTCCAAACTTTACTTGCCGCATAGAGATTGCGCGGCTGAGCTGGTGTCGCAACGGAAACGCGAGTGTAATTTTCTGGCACTTCATCTAAACGCCCTTCGACAAGAGCCTTGTAAGGTTCTTGTTCACAGTCTCCCGTAGAGACTTGTATAGTACTGGCTGCCACAACTCGACGCACGCCAGCCTGAAGACTTGCTTCAAATATATTATAGGCTCCAATAAGATTATTGTCGCGCAGGCTCTCCCATCCCCGCCCCGCCGGATCGGCTGCCATATGCACTACGACATCCATCTCCTCAATCGCTCGTTGCACAGAATCCATATCGGCGATATCACACACGAAATAACGCTCGTCGGGAAGGTCTATCTGCCGTCCATCGGAGACGCGCTCAGATAAATCGCGACGACGTCCGAGCCCATAGAGCTCGTAGCGTTCGGGCCACTGGGACAGATGCAGGTAGATAGCGCTACCGACCAGACCTGAAATGCCCGTTATGAGTATTTTTTCCGCTGCCATTATTGATCTATTTGGAATATAGTGGCACTAAGCGCAGTGCGTTAAGGCTAAAAATCTTGGAAAGCACTTCTTCTGGCAAATCCATCTGTTTTAGAAAACCCTGTAAATCATTGCCCGGCGCATCGCGCCCATAGAGTATCCGATCCGCATAGCGCAACAAAAAGGAGCGACCATGCTCGCGATCGCGACGCAGCGCTCCTAGCCCCGAGCCGGCCGACAAATCAGCATACAGATTCCCATACGTATCCAGCAAACGTATAAGCTCACCCCCAGGCTCGATGGGACCCCGCGGATACGTTTCGGGCTCGCGCTCTGCATCCCCACTAATATAGCGCCAAAAGCCGGGAGCATGACCTATAAAGATAGTTTGCGGGCAAGCCTGAAGCGCACGCTCTAACGGTCCCGGCATACCTCCATACCAGTGCGGTTGATATACCTGCGTCCCTTTTGCATCGGGCAGATAGGGCACGTCGAGATGCAGCACGACCGGACACCCCAAGGTCCCCGCTTTGCGAAAGAGCTCAATACTGCGCGGATCATCGAGCAGCATGCGATAACTCCACTCCCCACAAACGCGCACCCCGTGCGTGCGGTAGGCAGCCTCAAAAAGCTCGGGAGCATTTTCTTCGGACGGACAGGGACAATATCCAGCTACAAGACGCTCTGGGAAAGCGGCACAAGCATCTACCACATCGCGCAGTATCACCCCTGCATGTGTGCCATCGGCTCTTTTATTGAGCGGACTAAAGCCACTATTAGCAGAGGGCACATTTTCACTCGGCGGTAAATACCACGTCAGTATCCAAGCTCGATCAATACCAAAATCATCCATCTCCCCCACCACGGCTGCCGCATCCAAACCGTGGTAGTTTACATGCATATGTGAATCGACAACTGGCATCTTTTCTCCTTATCGGCATAACCGGCATGAGCTATAACGGCGCTTTTTTTAACCCACTTTTATCGAGAGTCTCCGGGACCAATCCCGCGAGGATGGCCGCACCGGCCAACCCTATAAACGCCACCCCCCATGGCGCGAACGCCAACCCCAGCACTTCGGCAATTGAACCAATAAAAACTGGGCCAGTGGCGCTCCCCGCATCACCGATAAAACGCCATATACCCAAGAACTCACCGCGCGATCGCGCCGGCGCCAGATCGGCCCCCAAGGTCATCATAGTCCCCGACCCCAACCCATTGCCCAGGCCAATGAATAGAGCGACGAGTTGCAAGCCGAGATACGTCTCCGTCAGGGGGATCATCGCCATGCCAATAGCTTGCAGTGTAAAACTGGGCACATAGGCAAACTTGCGGCCAAAGCGGTCCATAATCACCCCCGCGGGGTAGAACATCAGCATATCGATGGCAGAAGAGACACTGATAATGAGCCCAACAGAACTGACGTCTAAGCCCAGTATATCGGATGCATAGAGGGGAATTATAATATGGCGCGCCGCGCGGATTAATTGGGCGCAGAGTTGCCCCGAACCTGCGGTAAGCAAGGGCTGCATATGGCCACGAAATACGCTCCACAACGAAACATGCACCACGACTTGACTCTCATCGACTCCCTCTTCGTCCCCCCGCACCCAAAGCAATACGGCGACGACGCCTAACAGGCCCAGCAACGCATAGACCAAAAATGGTGCACGCAAGCCGTATTCAGCGCCGACCAGACCACCCAGAGCAGGCCCCACAAAAGCTCCAATACGGCCAATGCCTCCCATGACGGCAATTGAGCGACCCCGCCGCTGGACCTGTACTAAATCGGCGATATAAGCGTGGCGAGAAATCCCCCAAAGCGCTGCGCCAGCCCCGGAAACCACGCGAAAAAAAACGACCCACACCAAGCTGTCCACCCAAAACATGGCCAAGGCCCCAGAAATGCTAAACGCGGCCCCCAGCAACATAGAGCGCTTATGACCCATGCGGCGAATAAGCACACCAGCCGGCATATCGCTCAGCAAAGTGCCCGCACTCTCGGCGGCCAGCACTAACCCGACAAGCCCATACGATACGTCAAATGAACGCACGTACAGAGGCATGACGGGAATCAACAGCCCCTTACTTATGGCAAATACGAGCGCAGGCAGATAAACGGCCAGCAGTAAATGGGTAGAATCGGACCTACGCTCCGACAGAAAACCCTCCCTTTTTATTTTTGAGCAAAGATAGGGCGAGTTATCAGTGACGTCCACGCGCTATTGATGCTTTTAGATCCAATTGGTATCTTGAGTAATTATCTCTACTCTGACCTGTGGTCAGGAGGCAAGTGTGCAGGATCAGCCCATCATCCCCCCTAAAAATGCGAATACTGAGGCAGATCGAACCAATGCCCGGATCGACGCATTTGATGCATTACCTCTCCCAGCTTTGCTCTTTGATACCGAAGCCCGCGTTACGGATGTAAACCACGCCATGCTGGCATTAGGGCATGGCGATGGAACGGCCGCTGAAAAAGAAGAATTTCTCGGGCGCCACATTTTCGACTGTATCGATGCACCCAGAAACAAAGAGCAACAAGAGCATTGGTTAGAAAAATTGCTGCGCGAAGGCGCCGTAGCCCCACTCGTTGGCGAAGTGGGAGCAAACGCGGACAAGACCCTGTTGACCCTGCGCGCCAGCGCCTTTGTTGCCCCGAATGGTCAAGTGACAGGCGGCCTGCTGCTCAGCGAAAACACAGCGGATAGGCGGGGCCAGCAGTCACTGCAACGCGCGACCTTGGAAGTCCGCGAGCAAATTTGGGGCATGCGGCAGAGCGAAGATATCCGGAACGTCATGAACGCCGTGCGCGATGCGCTGCGCCAACTTGAGGTGCCATTTGAAGGCTGTGGGATCAATCTAGTTGAGCCCGAATCGGCACAACCCTCCGTATGGTTCCACACCATGCACACCGACGGTACTTGGAGTTTGGTCGGCCCCGACGTGGAAGGCTCCGAAATCGTCATCGATATTTGGCGCACCGGCAAAACGATCTATCGCGCCAATCTAGATGAGGAAGATGCCCTGAGCGAAGGCGGCCAGATAGAGGCTGATTTCGGCCATCGCGTCCGCAGCGTAATAGATGTGCCCTTCTCGCACGGCACTCTCGCCGTCAATAACACCCTCCCCAATGCATTTAGCAAGGAGCACGTCGCAGCCGTCGAAGAGATGGCACAACTCCTGTCCGAAAGTTTCTCACGCCTCGACGAATTCCGCCATTTAGAAGAGCGCAACCGCGAGTTAGAAATCGGTCTTATCGAGCGCGCACAGGCCGAGTTGGCGCTGCGCGAGTCAGAGGAGAAACTGCGCTCCGTCGTCGAGAACGCCCCCAGCTATATCATGACCCTCGACCTAAGCGGCAATATCCTCTTTATAAACCGCACGGCGGATGGCCATTCCGCCGACAGCATACTCGGCCACAGTGTCTTTGACTTCGCTTTAGAAAAAGATCGCGAATTCTTAGGCGAGCAGTTGGAGCAAGCGCTGCAGATTGGCGACAGCGTGGCTTTTGAAATCGAAGTGCTAGCCCCGTGGGGCGATGAGGGCTGGTTCGAATGCCGGGTCGGCCCCATCAAACGCGACGGGCGTATCGCCGAATTCACCCTTATTGCTCTGAATATAACGGCGCGCAAACAGGCCGAGCAATTGCTGCTGCAATCGCATGAACAATTAGAGCACCAGGTGACCGAACGAACGGCCGACCTAGAAAAAGAAATAGACGAACGAAAACGGCGTGAAACGCAATTACAGGTGCTGCAGGACATACGCGGTGAAATGTGGAATATGCGGCGCAAAGAAGACATAGAAAAAGTGTTGACGGCGCTAAAAAAAGGCTTAAATGATCTGGGGGTAACCTTCACCGAATGCGGCATTAACCACGTCGATAACACGCAAATCCCACCGATCATTCGCTCTTATATCCTGGGGGGATCTCAGTGGGTAGATAGTCACCAATTAGCGCAGCATCCGATCCTCGACATGTGGCGCAGTGGCAAAATAGTCTATCGGTGCGATCTATTAGAAGGGGATCCACTCGGTGAGAGCGCCTGGCGGAATTCCGATTTTGATCATCCCGTGCGCTGCGTAATAGATGTGCCCTTTGAGCACGGAACCCTCGCGCTAAACAGTCATTTAGCCAACGCCTTTTCCCCAGACGACATCGCCGTATTATCCATTATGGCCCAGGTGCTATCCGAAGCCTTCAACCGCCTAAACGATATGCGCGCCGTCGAGCAACACACGCAGGCACTCGAGAGTGAAGTTGAAGAACGCCTGCACGCCGAAGAAGAAATCAAGCGCTCGCTGGCTGAAAAGGAAGTCCTCCTACAAGAAATCCACCACCGGGTTAAGAACAACTTGCAAATCGTTTCGAGCCTAATTGATCTCCAGGCCCGACACACCGAAGACGAGAAGGTCTTAGAGATGTTCCGCGAGAGTAGAGACCGCATCCGCACCATGGCGCTGGTACACGAAAAACTCTATCAATCCGACGACCTAGCTCATATCGACTTGCCAGGCTATATCCGCACCTTAGCCACCGATTTAATGCACTCCTATTCGATAAGCACGAACCAAATAGAGAGCGATATCCATATAGACGACATCGCTCTCGAGATCGATATGGCGATCCCCTGTGGTCTCATCATAAATGAACTACTCTCCAACGCATTAAAATATGCTTTCCCCGACAATCGCCCCGGATGCATAACGTTAGAACTACGCCAGGTGCAGCCCGGCTCTTATTTGTTACGCGTTGCCGACAACGGAGCGGGCCTGCCCGAGGGCATGGATTACGAAAAGACCGATTCTCTCGGCCTAAAGCTCGTCGTCAGCCTTGTGCGGCAACTGCGTGGAAAGATCGAGTTATTACGCGATGGCGGCACGACCTACGAAATTCGCTTTGCCGAATTACATGCCTCCACCGCGTAAATAGCTCCCTCAGATCCTCAGCCTCTCCAACTCATCTTGTGCCATTAGACAAGCGCCCGCTTCGGCATTCGCCCGCGCCTGCTCTACTGATTTCGCCCCGGGAATAGCTATGGGCGAAGCCGCGTGCGAAATCGTGTACTGCAGTGCTGTGCGCACCATTTCAGCCCCTGCTGGCACGGTCTTTTTAAGCTCTTCGACCTGGTCGACCATGCCCTCAAAAGCGGCGCGCTCGCCACCCCCTTCATTAAAGGAAGAGCGCACGTCGTCACTAAAAACATGGCCGCGGCCGTAGCGCCCCGAGAGCAATCCCTTGGCCAAAGGACCACGCACCATCACGGCGATACCGTGCTCGTGACAATAGGGCAATAAGGCCTCTTCCGGCTGGCGGTTGAGTAATGAATAGTCCACCTGTACGACGGCGCATTTCCCATCCCTATTAAATTTCTTTAGCACCTCTAAGCTATTGGTAGAAATGCCATAGGCGCGCAGTCGCCCTTCTTGCACGAGCACCTCAAAAGCCTCTAGGTATACCGAAGGGTCCTCGATATTACCCTCGTGGCACAAGAGCACATCGTGCCAGTCCGTGCGCAGGCGGTGTAGCGAAGCATGGGCGCAGAGGCGAATCATATCAACCGTGGTCTTGGGCACGCCCTGCCCCGTGCGTTTGCCCCAGTTACCGACCTTGCTAACGAGCACAATGCGATGGCGAATACCGGCCAAAGCAACGCCTAGCCTTTCTTCAGACAGCCCGTTGGGCAACCCATAGGACTCGGCTGTATCAAATAGATTTACGCCACTATCAAATGCGGCGCGCACGGTTGCCCATGCCGTAGCGTCGTCAATCTCACCCCACTGATTTCCTATATTCCAAGTGCCCAATCCAATGGCTGAAACTTGCCACCCCGTCGTACCAAATTCTCTGTAGATCATTTATTCCTCCCTATACCATTGATTCAACGCGCTGTACCAACTGGATCGAAAACCCCCAGGGATCGCGCATCATTGCCAGCGTGTCACCAGCCGGCGTCTTCCCCGGTCCTCCGACGAGTTGCCCCCCCGCCAGCTCTAGGCGCGCTATGGTTCCCTCCATGTCTTCCACGGCAAAGGCCATGTGCAATACCTGCGGGTCCTGTGCCGCATAGTCGGGAATCAACTCGGGGGGATTATTGTATAATTCAATGACCACGCGCCCGGTCGAATCGGCGAGAAAGTGCATATGAGCTGGCGCTTCCCCCTGACGCACTACTTTCATCTCAAGATGCTCTACATACCAATTAGCTACGACGACTGGGTCTTGTACATTGATGGCAAAATGCTCGAATATCATTATAAGATCTCCTTTAATATCATTATATATAAAAATGAGTGCAGAGGGTCTCGGCGACTATACTGCTCGCCGAGTTTGCGCGTTCTCATACCTTGCCCTACGGCGAGACGCCTTTATTATATAGACATTCCCTATCACACACCACTACAGGCGCAACATGTCCCAAATTATAGAAGAAGTACTAGCCCATTTTAAACAACGCGGCCACCTCGAATACGGCGAATCCGTAACCCAACTCAACCACGCCCTACAAACGGCGGCTCTCGCTGTACACGAAGGAGCAGCTGACGCCTTAGTAACCGCTGCACTACTGCACGATTCCGGCCACCTTTTACACGACGAAGGCACCGCTGAGCGCGGCCACGACGCGCAACACAAAGAGGCGGGTGCCAATTTCCTCGCCGCATATTTTGTCGATGCAGCCGTCGAGCCCGGGCGCCTACACGTGCAGGCCAAGCGCTATCTTTGCACCACCGACAAACGCTATTTAGCGACCCTCTCTCCAGCCTCGCTGCAAAGCCTTGCTCTTCAGGGCGGCCCCTTTTCTGCAGAGGAAGTAGCCGCTTTTGAAAAAAATCCGCACTTTCGCGCCGCTCTACACTTGCGCCGCTGGGATGATCAAGGCAAAGTAGCGGACTTAGAAATCCTCCCCATAGACCACTATATCCCCTATTTAAGGGCCAGCTTGCAATGAAGGTCGCAGTACTACTTTCGGGCGGCGTCGACAGCTCGCTGGCGCTCCATTTATTGGCCCGCCAGACCAACGTCGAGCTCCATGCATTTTACCTCAAGATATGGCTCGAAGACGAGCTGGCATTCCTCGGTGATTGCCCTTGGGAAGAAGACCTGCGCTACGCCCGCGCCGCCTGTGATCAGTTGAATATCCCCCTCGAGATCGTGCCCTTACAGACGGAGTATCGCGAACGCATAGTCGAACACTCCTTAAGCGAGCTGCGCAGCGGACGCACGCCCAGCCCCGATATATTCTGCAACGAACATATTAAATTTGGCGTATTTTACGAGCGCATCGGCCACGCGTTCGACAAGATTGCCTCGGGCCACTATGCGCGCGTCGAGGAACATAACGGCACCTATCAGCTCAAGCGCGCACCGGACCCCATAAAAGATCAGACGTATTTCCTGTCCAATTTACACCAGCAGCAGTTGCAGCACGTCCTCTTTCCCATCGGGCACTTACACAAAAAAGAAGTGCGGTCTTTAGCGTCCGAATTCGAGGTGCCTGCCAAAAATCGCAAAGACAGCCAAGGAATCTGCTTTTTGGGGAAAATAAACTACCGCGACTTCGTCGCCTTTCACTTAGGAGAAAAGAAGGGCGATATCATTGAACGGGAAAGCGGCGATAAAAAGGGTGAACACAGCGGCTACTGGTTTCACACGATCGGCCAGCGCCACGGTTTGGGTTTAGGTGGTGGCCCCTGGTTTGTCGTCGACAAGGATGCCGAGCAAAACATCGTCTATATCTCGCACCAAGAACGCGAAAAAGCGCGCAGGCGCGATAGGCTCAGCGTAGAGCATATCAACTGGATTTCTGGCCCTCCGACCCATAATGACCTGCTCGTAAAGCTGCGCCACGGCCCGGCGTTATTATCCTGCCAGATAACGCTCGACCACGGAAACAGCGCCCACCTACACTTAGGCGAATCAGATGCCGGTATTGCCCCTGGTCAACACGCCGTCTTTTACGACGATGAGGTCTGTCTAGGCGGCGGCATTATCGTCTAGGCCATCGTCTCGAGCATGTCGAGCGAAACGCTGTAGAGCAGCTTTTCTCCACGCTGCCAGCGCTCGAATTCCTCCAACACATAGTCTGCCATACGCACGAGTTCGTCGTTGAGCGAACCGGCGATATGCGAGCTAAGTTGCACGTTGGGCAGCGAGTAAAATCGCGACCCCTTTTCTGGTGGCTCTGGAAAGGTCACATCTAATAACGCCGTCAAATCCCGTCGCCTCTCCAACACATCGAGCAGATCTTCTTCGACTACCTGTGCTCCACGACCCGTATTAATAAAAGTGGCATGCCAGCGCATAGAACTAAAGAGTGCCCCCTTGAGCATAGCACGCGTAGCTGGAATATTGGGCAAGTGGTTAGAGACGACATACGAACGGGCAAAGAGCGTTGCTAAATCGACCTTTTCTATACCCAATTCGACCGCCACTGCATCGTCGAGATAGGGGTCGTGGGCGATGAGCTGCAGATTGAACGGCTCGAGCAAACGGCAGAGCGAGCGAGCGATCATACCAACGCCGATCAGCCCGACGGTTTCCCCAAAGATCCCCGATCCGCGAAAAACTTGGTCGAGATGGCGCTGGTCGGGGTTGCGGCAGTCTCTCGTATTGCGAAAATACCCCTTACACGAGAGCAGGATCTGCGCTAGGGTGAACTCGGCGACCGGTACGCCATTGGCCGCCCAAGCGCTGACAACAGTTATGCCGCGGTTGAGGAAAGGCCGGGCAAAAGACTGCACGGATCCCGCCGCGTAAAAAACGGCTTCTAAAGAAGGTAAAGCGGCCAACTCATCTCCCTCCATTTCCGGCATGCCCCAGGTCGAGAAGGCCACTTGTGTTTCGCACAATTCACGTCTGTGTTCTGCCAAATTTTCCCGACTAATTACGTGCGGATAGAGTTCGACTTGGGCTTTGAGTTTATCGAGGCGCCCCGCCCCGTAGACCCGGTCAATATGCTCGGGGGCATCGGAAAGTAATACCGCTTTTTTCATGAATATCTCTCACTATACATTGACATTATTTGCCCTGCTCCTATACCCTTGTCTCAGGCGAGCAATCTACTAAAACTACCTCATAAAACCAATCGGAGCGGCCGTGCAGAACCTCTTACCGGTCTTCAAAGACTACGAAGAATACGATCAGACCCAACATAGAGAGTAGACTTATCAGCGCGCCATAGAAGAAATCGGTCGGCGTCATGCCCTCCCCCACCAAGCCGATCGCACAGAAGCGCTACAACTCCGAGCGGGAGCGACCTCCTATTGGGCCAGGTAAATTGAGCCCTACTTGCGAAAAAACATACCGCTATTGCCATCGGACTTTAAGCGCTCGCTCCTGCACGCGGAACTATGCGGCAATTGTTTAACGGCTGCGTTCGACGGTGAATCTTGGCACCTAACGGGTATGCTCGACTGCGCCGACTCCTTTGTCGGCCCGCCGAATACGACTTTGCTTCGGTGCTCCTGCTGCTCTGCAAATCCGATCACACGTTGCGCCGCGCTTTCTATGCAGGCTATGGCATCGAAGACCAAGATCTCAATGGCGAACTGGAAAACCGCATTATGACCTATCCCCTTCTACACCGCTACTGCAATCTGCACTGGTCCTATGAATGTGCAGCGACCACACGCCGAGACCGAGACCCTAGAATATCTCGCTACCCAATGGTACGGGTGTTGCGTCCTTGAATAGCGAATACTCACCGTATTTTTTTAAATTTCTACTATTGCCGTCTCTATATAGCGTGGCGCACTATCATCTGCCGCATCTTTTTTATTATTTGCGTAATAGACTACGGCCACGCGCCCATCGGGCAATAGACAGGCGTGTGGATACCCTAAGTCCCCTACCGCCCTCGCCAAAAAGCACGAGTTCATCTTCACCTAATACTTCCCCCTGGCTCGACAACAAACGAGCGCGTAGGCCATACTCCGGTGCAAAACGATAACCGTAGGCCATAAAAATCCCACTCTGCACACCCGCGAGATAGACCGCGTTAGACACGGGCATTGGTAACCGCCCAAAAAAACCTGCGGCGAAGACCAAGACCGCCCCCCATCAACGGGCCGCGTCAGACACAGTTCCGTCCCCGGATGCCAATGCCCCGCATGCCCCCCCCAAGCCAAGAGCGCACGCGCCGAAATGCCACAGTCAATGCCCTATCCTCGTCGCAGACAATAGAAGGTCCCGGCCCGCAATAAACCTCACCCACCTTAATCAATGGATTCACTACACAACAGATATTAGTTTACTCCCTCATAAACCTATCATTACACCGACATTAGATGCCGTCGTGGGGAGACTCAGATATGATGCGCTTAGGCGCCATTGGCTACGGCCGCCGCATCCACGGCATGATCGCCAACAATTCCCGCGCAGGTCGCACCCGATCTGCGTGTTAGCGCCGTCGCCGATCCCGACAAATGCTGCGCGCGCGGACAACCGCTTTCGCAATTTGGCGATTAGCGACTCGGATGATTTACAAGAGAAGCCCGGTGCCGAGCAGCATCTGCAGATGTAAATATCTTATATCCATAAATTCTGGTTGCACCTAGCGCAAGAAGATGCTGGCCGAATCCCTGCTGAAAAATCGCGTGCTGGAAGAAGTCAACGCAAAAAAATGGTAAGCCCGATGCAGAAGAAACAGGCCGAGCCAACCAAAAGGTCTCACCCTAAGTGGGCCAAAACAGGGAAGCCTGTCACCCTGCACGAAAAGATCGAGCGACTGAAGGGAGAAGTAGCATCGCTGGAGCATATAGAGGATTTCTATGCGAAACTGCGCGACGAAACGGGCCCGACAGCCGAGCAACTCGACCGCGCTCAGGCGGCCCTCCCTCTCAGCTCGCACTATTCATAGGCTACTTGACGCAGGCGATGTACCCAGCATATTGTTGGCAGACAGCGCGCAGCTTGTGACCGATGAAGCCAGGGGCGAATTGGTGACGGCTGCCCCTATCGTTTTTTCTAACTTCATTGAACGCTGGAAGGCTGCCGTCCGCATGGATACAGCCTAATACGGCACAGAATAGGGCCGTATTAGATATTTATTAGATTATTTTTTTCCTATTATAATATTATAAACAATAGGTTACACCCATGAATAATGCACAGAGCGAATACCGCTACAACCGCCTGACCTGGGCCGAGATGAACGATGCCATCTCCATGCAGAAACTCGTCATCTTGCCCACGGGGTCTACCGAGCAACACGGCCGCCATATGCCACTGGACACCGACCTCTTTTTAACCGAGTCCGTCTGCTTGGAAGTAGGCCGCCGCGCCCCCGACAAGGTGCTGGTCCTGCCGCCCATCGCCTACGGCCTCAATATGCACCACATCGACTTCCCCGGCACCATTCATATCGAGCCGGAGACCTTTATAGCCTTCTGCCTCAATATCACCAAATCCGTCGCCTACCACGGCTTCGAAAAGATCCTGATCGTCAACGGCCATGGCTCCAACGGACCACTCATCGACCTGATCGCGCGCAAGACGACGCTGGCGACGGACTCGCTGTGTTTCGCCTGTGCCTACGCCAGCTTCTTAGTAGAGAAGTTCGCAGACATCCGCGAGTCCGAGATCATGGCACACGCCGACGAGTTCGAGACCTCGCTCTATTTGCATTTGGCCGGCGAGCGCGTGCAGATGGACAAGGCCGAAAAGGGCGATGACCGCATGGGTAAATACGTTAGTTCCGATAGCACGAAGCCCCATATTCGATTTAACGATTATTGGGGGCGCTGGAGCGAACTCGGCGTGCACGGCGACCCCACGGTAGCCACGGCTGAAAAGGGAGAGATCATCTTTGAAGCGGCCGTGACGGGTTTGGTCGAAGCCGTCGACGAGTTGCGCGCCTGGCCCGTAGCCGAGCGCGCCGACATGCATACCAACCCCGTGCAGAAACACATTCGGTTTTAACGATGATAGAAATCGGCATCGCCCAAACAGATATCACGCCGACTGAGCCGGTCTGGCTCGTTGGTTACGGCAATCGCGATCACAAGTCCGAAGGCGTCTACCAGCCTTTGCGCGCCGGGGCGCTCTATCTCTGCGGCAGCGAGGACGCAGCGCTCATTATCACGGCCGACCTCATCGGCTATGATCTGGCCTTTGCGGCCGAGAGCAAAGCGCTCATAGGGGATGCCACCGGTCTGCTGCCACGCCAGATAATACTGACGGCTACGCACACGCACTGCGCTCCCTTCTTCTACCCGTGGAATATGCCCGGCCAACCCGAGCCGACCTACGCGGCCTTTCTAAAGAAAAAATTGATCGAAGTTTCGTCAGCCGCACTAGCCTGTGCCCAGCAGGGGCAGATCGCCTTTGCGCGCGGTAGCTCTTCTTTTGGCGTCAACCGCCGCAAACCCAACGGCGACGGCGGGGTCGTTTTTGCCCCGCACCCCGACGGCGCTATGGACCGCGACCTCGATACGCTGTGGTGCAGCGATGGGCAGGGACGCCCCTTGGCGAGTCTGACGATTTTCGGCTGTCATCCGACTAGCCTGGGCGGCTATTTGATCGGCGGCGACTATCCCGGGTATTTATGCCGAGCCCTAGAGGACGAGACGGGGGTACCCGCCCTCTTTGCCACCGGCTGTGCCGGCAATATACGCCCCTGGTACAAAGGGACGGACGGCGGTTTTGCACGTCCCAGCCTAGACGAGTTAGCAGCGGCCGGACGCACCTTAGCCGCCGAAGTAATCGCCACCCACGATGGGGCACAAGCCGTCGATGCAAGTAACCTGCACACCACCAGCGAATTCCACTCCCTGCCCTATGTCGACCTGCCGACAGCCGCAATGCTCGAAGCGGCAGCCCGTGAAAAAGACGTGCGCCGCCGCGACTGGGCCCAGACCATGCTCGAGCAATTAGAGCACGGCCCCCTGCCGAGTGCCTGCCCGCAGGAGGTCCAACTGCTGCGTTTTAACGACGATCTACAGGCGGTCTTTTTGGGCGGCGAGGTGCTGACGGAAATTGGCCAGCATATCAAGTTGGCCCTACAGCCCGCTACCACCATTACTGCAGCCTATGCCAATGGCCTGATCGCCTACGTGCCCAGCGAAGAGGCCTATCCACTCGGCGGCTATGAAGTAGACGGCTCCTACCACCTCTTTATACGCCCAGCACCCTTTGTCAAAGAGGTCGAAGAACGCATCGTCGCATTCGTCGAAGCACAGGTGCAGCATTTGAGTTATAGAGCATAACCTGAATTTAACCCCATGAAGATTCCCCCCCTACCAACGACTAGCCGCACTTGGCTTATCTATGCGATCCTAGTAGCAGTCCTTTCTTCGCTGTGTTTCGCTAGCGTGACCGATCTGCTCCTCGATACGCATGACGACGATACTTTTCGTGACCACGAGCGCATCGTCCAAGATTTTTCCTTCTTTTTCTCTCCAGATAAAGACCAGCCGACCGGACGCCCGACGGTTGAATTGTTGAAATACGTCGCCTTCCTCATCTGGGGCAACGACTCGGCTTCTTTCCACGTACTCGTCGTTTTTTTTCATGCGCTAGCCTCTTTTCTGCTGGCTTGGACCGCACATCGTCTCGGTGCGACGTTAGAAATCAGTCTGACAGGCGGCCTACTCTTCCTGTTAAATGTTTCCCACTACCAAGCGGTCTACTGGATCTCCGCGCTCGACTATCCGCTCGCACTGATCTGTAGTCTGGGGGCCGTACTGTGCTATGTCCGCTACGACGAACATAAAGATCTTCGTTCGATCTACGCCTTTCATACCATCCTGACCCTTGGCGTCCTCGCCCATCCTTCCGCCGTAATGATATGGTTCTTTTGCCTCTATTGGTCCTGGTCTCAAGGGGCCATACTAAAGACAATTTTGCCCCGCCTATTACCCTTTATCTTGTTACTCGTTCCAACTGCGTTGCTCGTTTATAGCATGAGCCCCCGCACGACGGCCACCTGGCCCCTACTCAATATGCACGCATCCGATATCTTAGCCCTCCTCCTCGGCATGTTGCGCGCTTTGCTTTGGCTTTTGAGCCGGCTATTCACTACCGCTCACTGGTTGTCCCTGCCCGCGTACCAACTGCAAAATTGGGAGTTGGTCTTAGGGGCCTTCGCTCTTGCTGGATTCTCATTTTTAATG
>JBLHGI010000112.1:0-16570 GCA_047616505.1 Planctomycetota bacterium | reverse complement strand
CGCGTTCGTCGCTGGCATATTGCGTTTTAACCGATTGTGAATCGATAATCGCATACGATGGATGTAAATGACGGCCTTGCCGTCGTCGACTCTGTTGAGTAAGCGCATCCAGTATTTGTTGCCAGATGCCGCTTTGGTTGAGCCGACGAAAATGATCGTAGATGGTGCCCCATGGTGGGAACTCCTTGGGCAATATCCGCCACTGAATACCGCCGTAGACGACGTATAAAATGGCATTGATGATAGCTGCGTTTGGCATGTTTACCTCGACTGCCACGCGGATTCGGTCGTTGAAAAGAGGCTCGATGAGTTGACGCTCAGCATCGCCTAAGTCGCTGGGATACATTAAGATGGTCCTGAAAAATATGGAAACGGACATCCTCATAAAGTGAGAAATTAACGTTAGTATTTACGTAGCACAGAGGCTGAAACCATGTCTATCGACCTAACGCGTGATCGCGAACTGAATATCTTGCAACAGGCAATTAGTTCAACGTGTGAAGGTAGTGGTGCGAGTATTCTTCTGACAGGGTAACCGGGAATCGGAAAGTCTTGGTTGATTGACCGTGTGGAAGAAATCGCCCATGCCTCTGATATGAAGATCGTGCGGGCGATCGCTTATCCAGAGGATATGACACTACGCCCATTTGGTTTCATTGTTGATCTGCTGAATCAGTCCGAAGGCTATCTTTCGACGTGGCGAGACCAGCTTCGTGACTTGATGCTGCAGATTCCTTCTGTAGCCGAAGAAATATTCCCCGATACACCTACCCACCTATCCGAAAATCCCGGACAGGTCCGGTCCGAATTCTTGGCAAGAATATTTCGTCTCGTCCGAGAGGCTAGTAACGATCAACCCATGCTGATCAGTCTTGATAATGCCCACTTTGCTGACAGTGCTTCTATGCAGTTTTTGGAGCTTCTTGCTGGCCGGAACGATCAACATAGAATCATGGTCCTTGCGGTGTACAATCGGACCGATGAAGACAAGAACCATACCGTTTCTGTTATCGATGGATTGAGACATTTATCCCATGTCCGATCTCTTAGCGTAGGCCCACTAAGCGTAGCAGCTACTCGTGCTGTTATAGAAGTGAGGTTTCCGCGAAATAACTTTACTCCAGGAATGATTCGTCTGGTCCATCAAAATACGAAGGGCCATCCACTTTCTGTTATTCAGTATATAGAAAATTGGCGCGACACTAGGCTGTTACGCGAAGTCGGCGGTACGTGGATGATCACTGATTTGGATAAGATGGTAAGCGATCCTATAAATGCCAGAGAGATGATTAGTGAGAGACTAAGACGCCTCGGACGATCTGATCGCGAACTGCTAGGTCATGCTTCTGTTCAGGGACAAGTTTTCCTTACCCGTTTCCTTAGTCACACATTAGGAGAGCCTAGCCAACGAGTCGTCAATGCTCTCGCGCGATTACGCGATGCGCCCGGGGTATTTGATTCAATCAAACGCGGTGCCTTCCGGTTCGTCCATCCTTTGATACTGGATTTGTGCACTCGGCTGTTGCCAGAAGCACAGTGCAAATACATCCATTCGCAATTGGCGGAAAAATTACTTGCGGTATCCGCAAATCCGGCGCTTGTCGCACATCATTTGTATTTGGCCGAGGACTACGAGTGAGCTATAGATCCATTAATAAGAATGGCCCAGTCCGCTCGAGATGAGGGCCGACCTCTTGAAGCGAAAGAGGTGGTTGAGCGCGCCGATTTTTCGCTTGAGAAAATTGGGATGGACAAAAACCCGAGTCAGTATGTAATGGTGTTTCTTTTGAAGAGTAACATTGAAGGAATATGCCAGAACCATATAGCGTGCGAAACTGCTGCACAAAAGGTAATCTCGCATTCTGCTGCAGGACCAAAGGAAAGAGCAGAAGCGCTTTTTCTACTCGGACTCGCACTTCGAGGACTTGCACGGTTTGATGACGCGCGCATCGCACTCAATCAAGCGCGGACGCTGTACGAAGACCTTGGCATGAGTGTAGGAATCGCCAACATAAATTTGAATATTGGTGCGATTTACTTAGAACACGGCGATTTTGAAAATGCAGTCGCCGTGTTTTCTGCCCTTATCGATCTGGGTGAAGAAGCGGGACCAGCAGCATTAGCCGACAGTGAGATGAACCTTGGAGTAATACACTTGATTCAGGGCGATATACGACGTGGAGTTATGCATCTTGAGCGCATCGCTAGGAAATACACTGAGCAAAAAAATGAATACCAGCTATGCATGGTCTTGCATAATTTGGGTATGGCTAGGCTGGATATGGAAGATCCCGTGGAGGCTCTCGAGCAATTTATCCGAGCAGAAGAAATGAGTTTGGATGTCGGGCGTTATGGGACGGCTGCAAATTGTGCCATTTCAGCTGCGCAGGCTGCGATATTATTGGAGTACGCTCAGTATGCTGAGGAGGCTTGTAATCGTGCGCGCAGCGAATACGCCAGAAGCGGCGATGCGTTGGGGCTATGCGAATGCGTGAAGATCGACGGATCAATAGCCCACCTGCGAGGTGAGTCGACCAAGGCCGAATTGATGCTACGTGAGGGTATCAGCGAGTTCAAAAAACATTCAAACCCATTGGGCGTGGCCGAATGTGAATATGAACTCGGGTTAACCTATATAGCTGCTGGCAACCCCGTCCAGGCGATGGCTACACTGGTCGATGCGCGGGAAAAATTCAAGACTCTTGGGGCGGATATTGACGTTGTACGGTGTAATCGGCAGGTATCGCAACTTGGGTCATAATTGATTACACCAAGTGTCAATCGACACTTGGCACACTTGCTTCAAAGCGGTCACGCTTACTTTGAGGTTCGCGCGCGAAAGAATGTGCGAATATCTACCTCACAGCAAAGTTCCTTTGGTGGTTGGACATAAACTGGGCACAAATGGCAACCTAAAGATGGGTGTGTTGCGCGCCGATGAGGCACGCTGGGATGAGGCGTTAGCTCTCTATGATCGCGCCTTGCAATATTGCGAGCAGATGCGAGTGACGCTCTATCTTCCCGATATCTATCTAAATCGATCCGAAGCATTGATTGGCAAGGGCGAGTTGGTCGAGGCGCGCAAGTGTTTGGAGAAAAGCTTAGATCTCAACCGCCAATACGGGCAGACGGTGAGTCTTGGCGAAGCGCTCTATGAAATGGGAGAGTTGGAATGGGATATGGGGCAGAGCGAGGCCGCGTTGGACCCCCTGCGCGAGGGGGTGCTTTCTCCTGAAGAGGCTCCCCGCTCCCCGTTGCGCCACGTACTTTCGCGCAGTCTCGGAACCATCCGCACAGTAGAACCCCAAATAGATTCATGTGATTGGCAGGATGGCGATCGTTTATTGCTGTGCACGGATGGGCTGCACGCTGGTTTAGCGCATGAGTTGATAGCATCTGTATTGGCAGAGGCAAACACGGCAGACGAAGCCGCGCAGCACCTCTTGGCCGCGACATTGGTGTTGGACCAAGCCGACCAAGACAATCTCACTGCACTTACGGTCTTCCTCAGCACGACGAAATAGCCCCCACCTACATTATTCGTTCGAGTTGCCCGCGCATTATCTGTAATGAATCTCGTTTTATCTCTCTTGTCTGTATCTTCCTACTACTACATACTTGTATATCGATTATAGCCCAATTGCAAAGCGAGGTAGCCTTGTCTGAAGGAAGGGAAGAAAAGACGGATGAGAAAGGGGACGAACACATCTGGGGTCGGCACGAGGTGGCCGAGGCCTTAGAGTCGGGGCAGGCCGTTCGCCGCATTTACTTTTCGCGGCAGGCGCGTGGAGAGGAAATAGAGCGTATTAAAGAGTTGGCGCGTGTCAACAAAGTGCGCTTCGATTTTTTCGAAGTGGGCAAGTTGAGTAAGGTGGCTGGGACGCGCGCGCATCAAGATGTGGTTGCCCGCTTGAGTCCTGTGCATATGGCTTCCTTAGATGAAGTCTTAGATGCGTTGCCTGAGCGCGCTACGATCGTGGCGCTAGATCAAGTGCAGAACGCGCGCAATATCGGCATGTGCGCGCGTACAGCGGCGGCGGCAGGCGCGGCGGCTTTACTCCTGCCTGCGCGCGGTGGACATCCGCTCAATGATGAAGTGATGCGTGCCTCGGCGGGTGCCGCTTTTCGTTTGCCGATTGTACAATGTGCCAATTTAGTGCGAGATTTAGAGTTGCTCAAAGAGCGAGGGTTTTGGATATATGGTCTCGATGCGGGGGGCCAAGAAGATGCTTTGCGCATGCAGTGGCCGGATCGTCGAGTGCTCGTTGCGGGCAACGAGAGTAAGGGGCTCAGACCTGGGGTGCGCAAGAAGGTGGATGCGCTAATCCAGATTCCGCTGCATAGTGGAGTCGAGTCCTTGAATGTGGCGGTGGCGCTGGGAGTTGCACTCTTTGCCGATGGGGTGCGTTAGCGGTTTTAGTCGCTGTTGTGTATTATCCACTAGATCGGTTTCTATATCGGTTTCTTCCACAAAAAACGCACGGAACTTTGTCTATGAAGGCTTATGTACGCCCAACCCGTGGTCTTTCGGGGCATTTAGACCCCCCGTCGTCAAAAAATTACACGACGCGTTATTTGCTCGTGGCGGCGCTGGCTGAAGGGGAGAGCATCGTACGCTTTCCCGCGCACAGCGACGATGCGACGGCTATGCGCCGATGCCTGGCTGCTTTTGGTGCTCATATGGAGGATGGCAATGACGAGCGCGGTCCTTTTGTGCGCGTGCGCGGTTTTGCTGGAGTGCCTGAGAACCCCGGCACGGTAAATCCCGGCAATGCCGGTGCGGTGCTGCGCTTGCTCTTAGGCGTTGGGGCACAGTTAGAGCAGGTGCGTTTTGAGACGGACTTTGCAGATTCCTTGGGGAAGCGACCCCACGGCGATTTGCTCAGAGCACTGGGTGATTTGGGTGTGGAGAGCGAGTCCAATGATGGCCGGCTGCCGATCGTGTTACGCGGTTCCGGGCTGCGCGGTGGGCGCGCTTGGATCAGCGGTGCCAAGAGTTCACAGTACTTGAGTTCGCTGCTCTTTATGGCGCCTCTAGTGGGGGAAGATATAGAGGTGGAAGTGCGCGATGGATTAGTCTCGCAGCCGCTCGTGCGCACGACGTTGGAGGTAATGCACCAGGCTGGTATCGAGGTTGAGGCTGCGGAGGACCTCATGCACTTTAGTATCAGCGGTGGCCAGTCCTACAAGGCCGGGGACTATGCCGTCAACGGCGACTATCCTTCGAGCGCGGCGATCCTTGCCGCCGGCGCTGTGGCGGGTGGGGCCTTCAGCATAAATCGCTTATTTGAAGACAGCCAGGGGGAGCGGGCGGTACTGCCACTCTTACGCCAGATGGGCTGTCTGGTCGAGCATGATGGACGCGCCGTTTTTTTTAAGAGCGAGGGGCTTTTAGAGGGAGTCGAGTTCGACGGCGACCAGGCCACCGATGCGGTGCTGGCGATGGTGGCTGCTTCGACGTTGGCTGCGGGGGAAAGTCGCTTCTATGGTATTGGCAACTTGCGCTTAAAAGAGTGCGATCGCATTAGCGTACCCGTGCGCGAGTTACAGGCGCTGGGTGTGGATTGTCAGGAGGGCGACGAAGAGATCATCGTGCGTGGGAACCCGGCCGGTTATGAAGGAGGCGTTGCCGTTGAGACGCATCACGATCATCGCGTGGCGCAAATGCTCGCTATCGTCGGGCTGCGCTGTCGACAGGGCTTGACCATTTTAAATGCGGAGAACGTCAACAAGTCGTATCCTGCTTTTTTTACCGATATGATTTCTCTGGGCGCGCAAATAGAAATGGAGAGCGAATGAAAGTTACTCGCTTAGAAGTGCATGAGGTCGAAGCTTCGCCGCGCGGCAACTGGTTGTTTGTGCAGATCCATACCGACGCCGGTATCAGTGGTCTCGGCGAGGCGAGCCAGAGCGGCAATGATGCGCTGGTTTTGGCCGCGCTAGAGCTATTGGGCCAGCGTTTGTTGGGGCAAGACCCGACGCAGCCCGAGGTGCTGTGGGAGCGCATGGTGCATTCGGGTGGCATCTTTTCTGGCGATGCGGGGCGGATTGGGGCCACGGCTATCAGTGCGGTGGACCAAGCGCTGTGGGATATTGCGGGCAAGGCGCTCGACGTGCCGGTGTGGCGTTTGCTCGGGGGCAAGCGGCGCGACAAAGTGCGCGTTTATGCCAATTTAAATAGAGGCACGCACGATCGCAGTGTGCAGGGCTTTGCCGATGCGGCGGCCAGAGCCGTCGATGCTGGCTTTAGCGCCGTAAAAGCCACGCCTTTTGATGAGGTACACTGGCGGCGCATGGATCGCCAGGGCTTAGAGCGCGATGTGGGTAAAGGAGTAGAACGTCTGGAGTATTCGCGCCGTGCTATTGGCGACGAGGTCGAACTCTTGGTCGATTGCCACCAGCGTTTCGATTTGGCGTTGGCTATGAAAGTTGCCGCCAAGACACTGCCCTTAAATTTGTACTGGTTTGAAGAGCCGGTGCCGCGCGATAACCTAGCGGCGATGCGCCATATTACGCTGCACTCGGGCCATACGACGGCCGGCGGCGAGGGACTTTTTGGCCGCGAACAGTTTTGGAATTATATCGAGCAAGGAGCCGTGCATGTGTTGATGCCGGATGTCAAACACGCGGGGGGGATCAGCGAGTGTCGGCGCATTGCCGCCGTGGCTGAGACCAAGCAGATTCACGTAGCGCCGCACAGCCCAGCGGGGCCCGTATCGACGATGGCTGGTGTACATGTAGCGGCGACGATCGCCAACTTCACAATACTGGAATACGCCTTTGGCGAAGTCGAGTGGCGCGGGCAACTGACGCGCCCGGCCGAAGTCTTGGAGGATGGTTATATCAAAGTGCCGGACGCGCCGGGGCTCGGCATTGAACTAGATGAGGCCGTAATCGCGACCCATCGACTGGCCTGAGCATATGACGCGGGGCGCGGGGCTACTCTTAGTAATGTCGCCGTATTGGCGTTGAAATACAGCACGGCAGTAGCTTGGCCCCGGCTTGTCGTCTGCGGGTCGCTGATGGCATTTGCACTGGGTTTGGCCGGGCGGACAGCGATACTGGTGCGAGAAAGACAATAGACGATATTCGTTGGAGGGTTCACAGGCTAGGGCTTATAGACTGGTGCTGCCTAAGCGGGCCTTCTGCTTTTTTAAAGAGAGAGGATGTATATGTTTTGCCATTTTGAAGAGGCCTTAGCGATTTTTTCGGCAGGAGGTTTCTTGGTATTAGTAGATGATGCCGACCGCGAGAACGAGGGCGATTTGATCGTTGCTGCCGAGTTCGCCAGTGCCGACAAAATAAACTTTATGCTGCACGAGGCGCGAGGTATGCTGCATTTCTCTACGACCGAAGAACATCTAGAGCGCATCGGCATTGGCTTGATCGAGCCAAAGAATGCCGATGCTAACACGCCACGTTTTGGACTGCCATTTGATGCGCTGGAAGGTATTAGTACGGGTATTTCTACCGCCGATCGCGCCGAGACCGTGCGCAGGGCGCTGGACCCGCAGACCGGCCCAGATGATTTTGTGATACCTGGGCATATTTTGCCTTTGGCGGCTCGGCGCGAGGGGTTGGCTGCGCGCCGTGGTCATACCGAAGGCTCGGTAGAGCTAGCGCGTCTAGCGGGGCTTTTTCCAGCCGCTGTGATGTCGGAAGTAATGGCTCCCGAAGGGCATATGGCGCGCGGCGACGAGTTGCTCGCCTTTGCCAAAAAGACGGAGTGCCAGCTGATTGATGTAGCGCAGATCAGCGAGGCTGCGTTAAAGAGTTGAAACGCGCAGGGAACTTAGGCATCTGTTATATATGAATAAACGCGCGAACTATCTCCTGCCAATTGCTTTTGTGCTCTTGGCCGTATCGCTGCTGCATGCGCGAGATGAGCATCCGGTACAGGCGCGGCTTTTAGCGGCGAGCAGTGCGCTGGAACCTGGTGCCGTAGTGCGCGTCGGCGTCGAGCTCACCATGCAGGAGGGGTGGCATACCTATTGGGCTTTTAGCGGGGATGCGGGCATGCCGACGGAAGTCTCGTGGGATCTACCGCCAGGTTTTGTCGCTGGACCGCTAGAGTGGCCTTTGCCGCATAAATACGAAGAAGAAGGTGACCTCGTCGTCTATGGTTATGCCGACGAAGTCCTGCTCTTGACGGATATAAAGTTACCAGATTCTATCGTCGCCGGCGACACGCTGCGCCTAGCGGCCGAAGTCTCTTGGTTAGTATGTCGCGAACTGTGTATACCGGGCGGGGACGAGGTGGAATTATATATCCCCGTCGGGCGCTCTCAGCCGCAGAACAGTGCGCTGTTTACGCGTTATGAAAACCAGCTCCCAGGTGCGTTAGCGGCGGATATCCAGTTTGATTTTTCCGCGCGCGACAGGGAGGGGGAGCGGCTCGTTGCATTGGGTGTTAAAAGTGCGGCGCCCCTCATAGAAGATGCGCTGGATTTTTATCCCCTGGTGGCCGAGGATTTTGAATTTCGCAGTAAACGGGTAGGCGTTGGGCAATTGCAGCTGTCGTTGCGCCCCTACGGCGACGATCCTATCGAGCAGTTGCGAGGGGTGCTGGTCTATACGCTCGTCGGTGAAAAAGAGCGGCGGGCAGCTGAAGTCGTGCTCGACCTGAGCGGGGCCACAGGGAGTGTGGGGCTATTGCAGGCCGATTTTACCACGCTCTCCACGCAGGCAGAGAAGTCGCTGTGGGTCTATGTGTTATTGGCGTTGGTGGGGGGCTTGATCCTGAATCTCATGCCCTGTGTGTTGCCGGTTATTTCGCTCAAGGTTTTATCGATTGTTGCCCAGGCCGGCCAAGAGCGTAAAAGAGTGCGTGCACTCGGGCTGGCCTTTGCCGCCGGCATTGTTGTATCGTTTGTAGCACTGGCGTTGGTGGTCATACTGCTCAAGAGCGGCGGTGAGCAAGTAGGTTGGGGATTCCAATTTCAACACCCCGGTTTTGTCGCGGCGATGTCGGCGCTGGTCTTTGCTTTGGGCTTGAGTCTCTTCGGCGTTTTTACCGTTAATCTGCCTGGGGCGAGCGGATCCTATACAAATGCGGATTCGGGCGAAGGTCTGACCTCTTCGTTTTTTAATGGCGTTTTGGCTACGGTTTTGGCCACACCCTGCACCGCTCCTTTCTTGGGCACGGCACTGGGTTTTGCTTTTGCCCAATCGGCGCTGCTCATCACCGTCATTTTTTTCTGTATTGGCGTTGGCATGGCGCTACCCTATGTGCTCTTGGCTCTCGAGCCCGCTTGGACGCGTTTTCTCCCCCGCCCAGGAGCGTGGATGGAGCGCTTTAAACAGGGCATGGGCTTTTTACTCATGGCGACGGTGCTGTGGTTACTCTGGGTACTGGGCAATCAAATCGGCATGGAAGGCGTGATCTGGACGAGCGCCTTTTTACTCGGAGTCGCAGTGGCCTGTTGGATCGTTGGGCAGTGGCTGAGTCTCAGTGCGAGTGCGATGAGAAGACGCGTAGTGTGGGGTAGCGCTCTCGTTGTTGTCTCTAGCTCCTACGGGCTATTTTTGCATCCTGTCTTGGCCGAAGATCGCGCCATGCGCAGCGAGGAACAAAGCCAGGTTGGGGATGGGCTCGCGTGGATCGACTTTTCTACGGCGGAAGTCGAACGTCTCGTCGGCAGCGGTCAGACCGTCTTTATCGACTTTACGGCTGAGTGGTGTTGGACCTGCAAAGTGAACGAGCGCGCGGTGTTGATGAGCGACGAGGTGCGCGCGAAGTTTGCAGAGGACGATGTAGCCTTAGTCAAGGCGGATTGGACCAATGGCAATCCGGAAATCACGCGCTTGTTGCGCGCCTTCGGGCGCTCTGGCGTTCCCTTGTACGTAGTCTTTCCCGGCGGTCGCCTCGATGCACCGTTGATATTGCCTGAAATCATTGGTGTTGAACTCGTCTTGGAAAAGCTTACAGAAGCATCGGCGCTGCGCGCAGGTTTGTGAGTTGGTCCTTTGCTATTTTCTATTATTATCCCCGTTTATAATCGCCAGCAGTGGATCGGGCGCGCCATTCGTTCGGTCTTGGAACAGACCTATGGCGAATGGGAATTATTAGTCGTCGACGATGCTTCGCAAGACGACACACCGGCCCTTGTGCGCCGCGAATTCGGTGCGGCTGTTCGCCTGATCGAATTGCCGAAAAACGTCGGTGTTTCGGCGGCGCGCAACCGCGGCATAAAAGAAGCGCGCGGCGAGTGGTTGGCCTTTCTCGATTCCGACGATGAATGGCTGCCGCACAAACTGGAAAAACAGCGTGCTGCGCTGCTGGCTAGTTCGCGAGAAATTTGCCATACGGACGAGGTCTGGGTGCGCAATGGAGTGAGAGTAAACCCGCATAAACACCATCAGAAATACGGCGGCGATATTTTTTTTAAGGCGCTGTCGCTCTGTGTTATGTCGCCGTCATCCATCGTTATACACCGGCGCGTCTTTGAAGAGGTGGGGTTATTTGATGAGGCGTTGCCAGCCTGTGAAGACTACGATCTTTGGCTGCGCATTGCCGCGCGCTATGAGGTGTTTTATCAAGAAGAGAAACTGATCATTAAATACGGCGGCCACGAGGACCAACTCTCGCAGGCATATTACGCGATGGATCGCTTCCGCGTATATGCACTGGACAAGTTATTAGGCGCTATGCCAGAATTGGAAGCGGAGAAAAGGGAGGCGGCGCGGGATATGTTAATGCGCAAGGCGAAGATCGTATACAAAGGTGCGAAGAAGAGAGACAACAAAGACTTAGTGCAGAGCATGCAGGCGTATATAGAGCGCTGGCAATAAAAACTCCCGACCAATTTACTGGACGGGAGTTTTATTTTATCGATGGTTTATTTTTATAATGCGCGCGCTAGCCAGTAGCCGAAATAAACGGCTGCCAGGCCGATTAATACATGGGCGGAAATGTGTATGAGGCCGAGGGCAATTGCCTGCGCGTCGTGGTAGCGAATCATATTAAATGTATCGAGTGAGAAAGTAGAAAAGGTGGTGAATCCGCCGAGAAGACCCGTAAATAAAAAGAGGCGGGTTTGTGCGGAAAATACCATGCGTTCAGCGGCAAAGCTACTAAAAAATCCGATCAAGAGGCAGCCTAGGATATTTGCCGTCAACGTGCCATAGGGAAACGTGGTATTGCGCAGCAAGGCATGTAAGCCTTGGCCGATTAGATAGCGCATGATGGAACCTACAAAACCGCCGCTGCCGACCAATAACAAATTGAACATATCTATCCCATATAAAATGTAGTAGGAGAAATATAGGCAAAATGAAAAAAAAGTCTCGCAGCGGCGAATATTACAAGATACTATGAGCGCTCGATTATATGCTCAAAGTTTTTTCCACAGTCGCATAGCGTGACGGGAAGTTCAAAGCGCTCTTCCAACTCATCGACGAGTTGTCGCACCGACGTCGGTAACTCTGCGAAGGTGCGCGCTTGTGCTGCTAGCGGGTCTAGGTGATCGCAAAAGGTTAGAGCTAGTTGCGTTGGGCCATTGATTTCGACGGCCGTTTCTAAGTGCGGCCAAGATAGACCCGCTGCCTTGCGCCGCCGCCGGCCGGTGCGCACGCCATATTCGGCTATGTTGCGGCGGTCTTCCTCTGCGCTATCGAGCTGTAGCGGCAGGGGGCCGGTGCCGACGCGACTGGGCAGTGCTTTGACGACGAGCACCACCTCGCGTATGTGCTGCCAGTTGAGGCCGACGTCATCGGCAAAGGCGGCCGTGGTGCAGTTGTCGGAGGTGCAGTGCGGGTAGTCGTCGCTCAGGGCCAGCGAAAGGTGGGTTCCTTGGCTGCCTTCTATAATGACGGTCTCGCCGCGTTTACAGGCTTCGTTGAGTTCGTGTGCTACGTCCGTCGTGTAGTCCGCGAGTGCAGGAGCCTGGCGGGCTTGGCGAGCTTGGCGCAGAGTAAAAGCAGCAAGGGCGGCACCTGTGCCGCTGGCGGTGGTGCCGACGGTCTCGTTGAGAAAGGCACTTTCTCTTTCTTGCAGGCGATGTTCTGGGTCGATGAGCGGGCAGCGATAATCGACACGCGTGCGTTCCCGCAGGCCATAGGTCGGGTCGAGTGTGTCGAGTTCAGAAAAAAAACATTCGGGGTCGACGGCGACCCCACTGCCAATGCGTATCTGTGTTGCCGAGTGGAGAAAACCACAGGGCAATTGGTGCGTGCGGATCTGGCGACCATCGGCAAAGAAGATACTGTGGCCGGCATTGGTGCCCGTGCCGGCGCGTGCGCTAAAAGCTGCCCGGTTTTTTTGGGCTAGATAGGCTGCAATTTTTCCTTTGCCCGAGTCGCCCCAAAAAGCATCAACGACGATAATAGCACCCATGACCTGTCTCCTTGAAAGGGGGTGTGAAAATAGTGACCTCCTGACAATAGTAGGTTATCATTGATAAGTTAAATTTATTATAGTAATATTTAGCATAATTATTAACAATGATACGAGGTGCTATGGATTTGTATCAATTGCGCGGTTTTTACGAAATAGCGCGCGAACGCAGTTTTACGCGTGCGGCTGAGAAGCTCTTTCTCACCCAGCCGGCTATTAGTTTGCAGATCAAGGCATTAGAGAGCGAGTTGGGGGAAAGGCTGTTGGATCGCAACCGCCGGAATATATGCCTGACGATGGCGGGTGAAGTGCTCTTTGGGCACGTGCAGCATATATTCGCCCACTTAGAGTCGGCTAAGAACGAGATGGCCGCGCTACGCGAGGAGTTGCGTGGCCGCCTGGTCATCGGCACCAGCGATACGAACTGCACGTATATTCTGCCGAGTGTCCTTTCGCAATATCGCCAGTCTTATCCGGGGGTAGAACTCGATATTCGCAATCGCATGTCACCGGAAGTCGCCAACCTGGTTGCCGCTGACGAAGTCGACTTGGGTTTGGCTACCTTACCCGTTAAACACAGAGATTTGGTTGAAGAATTTCTTTTTGAGCGTCGCGAGGTGCTTATTTGCCGCCCGGATCACGCGCTTGGCAAACGAAAAAATATCAGCTTAGACAAGGTCGTAGAGTACCCCCTCTTGGCGCTTGAACGCGGTAGCACTAGCCGGCAACTGCTCGATGGGGCATTTGCCGAACGCGATTTACATCCGCAATTTGCCATGGAGTTGGGGGGGATAGAAGTGATGAAACGCTTTGTCGAAATTGGCTTGGGTGTGGCACTGGTACCGCAGGTTGCGGTGGAGGTGGAAGTTGAGCGCGGTACTATACACGCTCTGACCGTTCGCGGATTGAAGACTCGCCAAGTCGGCCTGGTAGAACACCGGGGGCGGAAACGCTCTCCGGCGGCGACGGCCTTTGTCGAAATATTGCAGGCGCAGTTGGCGCATAAAAAGGTATAACGCAACGAGGATCGCTATGGGGGATAGACCCAATATACTGCTCGTTACGGCAGACCACTGGCCCGGCCATTTGCTCGGAGCCGCTGGCCATACGTGTATACAGACCCCGACGCTGGATGAATTGGCGCGCAGTGGTAGACGCTATTGTCGAGCCTATAGCGAAGCACCACTCTGTGTGCCCGCACGCAGAGCGCTGATGACGGGGCGTGCGCCCCGCGTGCAAACGAGAGCAGAGGCCGTGCCTATGCTCGCAGAGGTCTTTAGTCAGAATGGCTACCAGACGTATGCCGTGGGTAAATTACATGCGATGCCGCAGCGCAGTCGATTGGGTTTTGACGATGTCATGCTATGCGAAGAGGGGCGGGTGCAGTGTGGGGTGGTCGACGATTACGAAGCTTATTTAGCTAGGTGCGGTCGAGCGGGGGCACAGTTTTTTCACGGCATGGGGAATAATGCATATGTCAGCCGCCCCTGGCACCTGCCCGAAGAGATGCACGCGACCAATTGGGCGACGCGCGAGATGGTGCGTGCGATACAGCGTCGCGATCCGACGCGGCCGGGTCTGTGGTATCTCTCCTATACGCATCCCCATCCACCGCTTGTACCCTTAGAGCACTATTTAAATATGTATCGCGAATTACCGGTGGGTATACCGAGTATAGGAGAGTGGGCTGAGGAGCCGTCCGCCGTGCCGGTAGCATTGCGCAGCCCGCGCGATATAGGTGAGCGTTTTACGGATTATGCTACCCGCGCTGCCCGCCGTGCATTTTACGCCCTCTGTACCCATATTGATCATCAGTTGCGCGTAGTATTGGGAACGCTGCGCGAACAGGAGTTGTTGGATAATACGATAATTCTCTTTACCTCTGATCATGGCGATATGTTGGGGAAACACGGGCTGTGGGCTAAGACACTCTACTATGAGGAGTCGGCTTGTGTGCCGATGTTGCTGGTGGGCGCTGGGGGGGATGGTGTAGGTCATGGCGTCGTGGACGATCGTCTGGTTGGCTGGCAGGATATCATGCCGACGTTGTTGAGTATGGCGGGAATTGCCGTGCCGGAGAGTGTGCAGGGGCTTTCCATTATGGGGGAGAGAAGGCGCGATTTCTTATACGGTGAGATCGGTCGCGGGCAACGGGCGACGCGCATGGTGCACGATGGGCGCTACAAACTCATCTACTATGCGGCAGGGAATTGCACACAGCTCTTTGATTTGCAGGAAGACCCGGAAGAATTGGTCGACCTTGCGGATAAGACAGAGTGCAGCATAGAACGGCTGAAACTAGAGCAATTACTAAAAGATCAGCTGGATGGGGAAGATAAAAAATGGGTGGTCGACGGGACATTGGTGGGGTTGCCAGCAGAGCCATGGCAGCAGGGGCCGAATAAGGGATTGTCGGGCCAACGCGGGGGCCATTGGCCCATTTAAAGTGAGCTTATTTTTTTCGTCAGAGCAATTAAAAAGGCCCTCCTGTCATTTTATAGACAGGAGGGCCTTTTTAATTTGGTTGATATATTAGACGCTGTAGGCCGTCGATGCCGTATCGCCGCCGCGTCCGGTCCAGTTGGTGTGGAAGAACTCGCCGCGTGGCTTGTCGACGCGTTCGTAGGTATGGGCGCCGAAATAGTCGCGCTGCGCCTGCAATAAATTGGCCGGTAATCGTGCGGTGCGATAGCCATCGTAATAGGACAGAGCCGCGCTGAAGGCGGGGACGGGAACGCCGTGTTCGACGGCGGTGGCCACGACCCGGCGCCATGAAGTTTGCGATTGGGAAATAGCTTCTTGGAAATAGGGCGCCAGTAGGACATTTGCTAGGTTGGCATCATTGTCAAAGGCTTCCTTGATGCGGCCGAGAAACTGGGCGCGGATGATACAGCCACCACGCCACATCAGGGCTATGCTGCCATAATTGAGGTCCCAGCCGTATTCGGTTGCCGCCATGGCCATGAGCTGAAACCCTTGGGCATAGGAACATATTTTAGAAGCGTAGAGTGCGCGGCGGACATCTTCTATAAAGGCTTGGCGGTCGCCGCTGAATGGCTGGGGCTGTGGACCTTTTAAGAGCGCCGAGGCGGCTACGCGCTCTTCTTTGAGCGCAGAAAGACTGCGCGCGTAGACGGCTTCTGTTATGGCCGTAGCTACGGCGCCCAACTGTAGCGCGTCGATACCGGTCCATTTGCCCGTGCCCTTCTGACCGGCGGTATCGAGAATGAAGTCGATCATCGGCTTGCCGCTTTCCTCGTCTGTTTTGGCGAGGATCTCGGCGGTTATTTCTATCAGGTAACTATCGAGTTCGCCGGTGTTCCACTCAGCGAAGACCTCGGCCATTTCCGCCGCTTCCATGCCGAGTACCTGGCGCAGGATATCGTAGGCCTCGCAGATCATCTGCATATCCCCGTACTCGATGCCGTTGTGGATCATCTTGACATAGTGGCCTGCGCCGTTGTCGCCGACCCACTCACAGCAGGGGCTGCCATCGTCGACTTTGGCTGCAATGGTCTGGAAAATATCTTTTACATGTGGCCAGGCTTGCGGGTTGCCACCGGGCATGATACTGGGGCCTTTGAGCGCGCCTTCTTCGCCGCCGGAAACGCCCGTGCCAATATATAGCATGCCCTTGTCTGTCAGCTCCTTTGTGCGCCGGACGGTATCTTGGTAGTTGGAGTTGCCGCCGTCGATGATAATATCACCGGGATCGAGTAGGGGCAGCAGGCTTTCTATGACCTTGTCGACGGCAGCGCCGGCCTGGACCATGAGCATGACGCGGCGCGGACTTTTGAGCTGGGCAATGAGCTCTTCCGGCGTATGCGCGCCGACGATGGACTGGCCTTGGGCGCGACCTGATAGGAAACTGTCGACGCGCGAGGTCGTGCGGTTGTAGACGGCGACGGTGAATCCGTGGCTAGCCATATTGAGTACGAGGTTTTCGCCCATGACGGCTAAGCCGATGAGGCCGATATCTGCTTGGCTCATGATCCTATCTCTTTCTTTATTGGTCGCGTGTTTAACTGATCTTGTCGATAATGCTATCTATGCCAGCACGTATATCAGTGCCCAGGTCGATCCGCAAAACGGGTCTGCCTGCTTTGCGCAGTGCGCCGGCGTCGCCGGAGGCTTGTGCGGCAATGAGCACGCCAAAACTGAGCGCTGAGGATTCGCTGTTGGGCTCGTCGGGAATAGCTATATCCTGCGGTGTGCTGGCCGTTAGCTGTAAGAACA
>JBLHGI010000111.1:0-16582 GCA_047616505.1 Planctomycetota bacterium | reverse complement strand
TCGCACTAAGTCGTGAGAAAAGTATTCGACCTATATAAGAAGGAACGAGCATGTCGCAAAGTAGTCCCCTGATTCGCTCTGGTTATATCATAGACCGCCGCCAGGACTTTGTGTGGTTTTTGGGCCTCCCTATCGCCGCTTTGGTTTTTGCACTCATTTCCGGTCAGTATCTGCCGGGGGCAGCGTTGGCGGCTATTGCTCTATGGGTAACGATTCCGCACCACTTTGTAACGTGGCTGCGCATCTATGGCTCGCCGGGAGAATTTGCTCGTTTCAAGGAGCGCTTTATCTGGGGGCCGGTGCTGCTGATTGGTTTTACCTATCTGCTCCTACACTACGCGCCCTTGAGCCTGGTGCTTATCGTTACGCTCTGGGACCACCAGCACAGCTTGATGCAGCAGTACGGTTTTTCCCGTGTCTACGATTTTAAAGCCAAGACGGGTGCCCCGTCGACGGCCAAGTTCGACCTGTATTTTTCGTGGATTTTCTTTGTCAATATGCTCGTGGTGTCACCGCTCTTTTCGACGCTGTGGGTGCGCATGCTGCACGAATGGCATCTGCCTATCAGCACTGCTGGTGTGCAGACGGTACATCTAATTTCGTGGGCTATAACCATTGTCTACGGATTCGTCTGGCTAGGCCATATCGCCTGGACCTTGCGCCAGGGTTATGCGCTCAATCCGCTCAAATACGCGTTTCTCGGCGTTAGCTACTTCCTGTGGTATTTTACGAGCTTTACAACGGAGTATTTGCTCGTATACGCAGTGGCACACCGCATTATGCACGGCGTGCAGTATATCGTTATGGTCTACTACTACAACCGCCACAAAGTCGAACGCGGTGCCGGTGACTCGACTATTATCAGCTATTTGGCTAAGCCGGGCAATATAAAGGCCTTCTTGCTGATGTGCGGCGCCTACGCGCTAGTTTTTCACGCCTTGAGCGAAGGGCACGTGCGCGATTTTGGTTTTGGTATCGTTGGTTTTAATACCAATTTTGATCTCTTCAGCTATTCGTTGCTCAGCTCTTTTGCACTGATCCACTACTATTACGATGCCTTCATATGGAAGGTGCGTAAAAAGGACGTGCAGGAAGGGCTCTAGCATACCCGTGTTGTATTGATTTTGGCGAAAGGGATGGGGGACGATGCGTTATATACGCGCATTTAAATATCTGTTAGTCATTATGGCAGCAGGGGCCGCTCTGGCTTTTTTTGAGCACCAACGCGAGAATGAATACGGCCATTTGTCAGAGCGCACGCATGCGCGCGCTCAGCCAGCGCTCAAAGGTGAGTCGCTGCAAGAGCTTGCCCAGGTACTGCTCGAACTCTATCCAGAGGGAGCACAGTCGAACCTGTTGATGGGGACGGCGTTGGCTGAGAAGGGCGAATTGACCGCGGCGCGCGTGCATTTGGAAAAGGCGCTAGCGGCCGATCGCCACAACCAGCAATTGCTCTTTCTGTATGCGCGTTTGTTGCTGGATATGGATGAAGATACCGAGAAGATACAGGTGGTGGTTGACGAGTTGCGGCGGCTCTTTCCGCGCACGCGACAGACGGTGGAGGAGTATTTTTCTCGTGCTTCTAGGGGTGAGCTGAAGTTTGATGAAGGGGTGTATTAGAGAGGGTATTAGTGTGGGTAGATGGCCCGGGCATAGTCCCGCCCTACGCTGATGAGGTAGAAGGGAAAAGGGCCTGGAGTAGATTTCTTGTGCTCCAGCGAGTGCCGCCGCGAAAGAAGAAACCGACGACCATACGACGGATTTTATTGTTCAGATCTCCTGCGCTATTTACAGCGACCCTTTGTTCTCCCCCCTGACATATTCCCCATACACGTGCGGTCTTCGCTGCATCCAGTTGATAGCGCGGAAGTCGCCGCCGTTCCAAGTGCGGAAGCCGTCGTCTGCTTGCACTGTTGCATAGATAATTTCTTCGGTGCCTTCGTTGCGCGCGATGACAAAGGTCAGGTGTGGCTTTGGGCTGGGGTGACCAGGGGTGGGTAGATTGTAGTTTAAATTATACTAATTAAATCCCCCTAAGCTCTTATTTTACAAAAAAAAAGGGGCAGCGCTTTTCAGCGCTGCCCCTCCTGAGTTTTCCCTTTTATAAACGTTGCGCACTGCGCTCTTCATAGTTGCCCCAACCCCGCTGCGGACTTTGCGGCCGCGTATCTTCATAGCGCTGACGAATCTGATCAAAAGCCGCCGGCGTAGCGACGACTCGCTCTGGCGCGCACGCGCTCTGCACGACAAAATCAGCCTCAGGAGGGTAACAGGCAATTTCATGGATCGGACGCTCGCGATGGAAGGTCTCCGGCATTTCGCCAACGTTATTCGGCACCTCGGCGCTCTGATAACGCAGATCCAAACTCCAGCGCACTATGTCGCTGGTATTGGGCGTCGAACAGTGCGGCGTACGATTGCTCAAAAAAAGTGCGCCGCCCATCGGCACTGGCACTGTCACAGGGTCTCCCGTCGGTGGCAAATCATCATCGGCTATAGCCAAATAGCCATTGGGACCATTCGTCCAGTGACGCAAAATGCCCTGATCATGCGCACGCGGCAAAACCTGCAAACAGCCATTCTCCGGTGTAGCATCGACTAAGGGCATCCACACCGTCACGATGAGATCGTCATCGCAGTGCGGTTCGAAATAACCCGAATCTTGGTGCCAGGGTACCACCCCCTGGTCCATTCCGGGAATCTTCGGACGAATCCTATAGACCGACGAACCAATGATTTCCTCGCCGACAAAACTCTCGATATATGCGACTAGTTTCGAGTGAGTAATCAAACGAAAGAGTTCGGCACCGCTGTAGCCACCCCCTCCCTTGCCGGTGAGTGGCTGCATAATACCCGGACACTCGTTCCAGATCTTCGTCAAGCGCCGCTCAAAAGGCTCTTCCTCAAACGACTGGCTCAGCCTGCCTTCTTCGACGAGGCGCCTTGCCTCCCGATCAATTACGCCCGTTAATTCTTCGCGCAGCGGCATGAGATCTGCCGGGACGAAGACATCGGGCACCATCAGGTAACCTTCGCGATTGAAAAACTCTAGTTGTTCTGGTGATAATGCTTTCATAGAAAGTGCTCCATCTTTTGCGCACGAGTATACATACAACGATCCCGCTGAGTCAATAGACCTGCGTTCGGATCACCACTTATTCCAGAACTCTTTCTCTAAGAGTCGGCGCCTGCTTGAAATTCTGCTTAGCCCCTCCTAAGAGCATTCACACAGCCTCAATGACACACCACATGCAATGTAGTATATTTGCCCCACACATTGCCCACCAAGCCCGGAGGATCTATGCACCTGAGTTGGATAGATTACGCTATCGTGCTCGTCTATGTCGGCGGCACCATTCTCGCCGGTACCCTCGCGCGCAGCTCCATCAAAAACATTTCCGACTTCCTCGTCGCCGGCCGCGCGCTCAAAACGCATATGGCCGTAGCCACCATGGTCTCGACCGGCCTCGGCCTAGTCACCGTGATGTACTTTGCTGAAGAGGGATTTAAAAACGGCTTTGCCCCCTTCCTCATCGGCATCATGGCCATGATCACTACCGTCATCATCGGCCGCACGGGTTTTATCGTCAGCCGCCTGCGCCACCTGCAAATTATGACCGTACCCGAGTTCTACGAAATAAAATACACGCGCGGCGTCCGCCTAGCAGGTGGCATCCTACTGACCTTGGCCGGAACCCTCAACATGGGACTCTTCCCCATTCTCGGCAGCAAATTCGTCGTCGGTTTTACCGGCTTACCCGCCGCCTATGTCAATTACGTTATGGTCATCATGCTCGTCATCGTCGTATTCTACACGCTGATGGGCGGCATGGTCTCGGTCGTGCTCACGGACTTCGCACAGTTCGTGCTGCTTTCTCTGGGATTTCTCGTTGGCTCCTATATCATTCTCACCCATCCTTCTCTGGGCTGGGAGACGATTGTCGATACCATCGAAGTTCACAAGGGTGCAGACGCCTTTGACCCCATCGGCAATCCGGACTACGGCTGGATGTTTATTATTTACTTTCTAAGCGTCGGCCTGATCGGCGTTATCTGGCAACCCGAAATGTCGCGCCCGCTGAGCACGGAAAGCCCCAAAGTGGCACAGCGCATCTTTTGGATATCGAGCGCCACCACCGTCGGCCGCGCCGTCATCCCCATGTTCTGGGGCGCCGCCGCTTTCGCCTTTACCCACGCCGTCGGCTACACCGGCCCCTACGCCGACGACGGACAATACGCCATGCCGCACATGATGGGTCAGATCCTGCCCATCGGCATCGCCGGACTGCTGCTGGCGGGCATGTTCGCCGCCTTTATGTCGACGCACGATTCCTATCTACTAGCTTGGAGCGGCGTCATCGTGCGCGATGTGATTTCGCCGATCAAAGCGATGCGCGCCGGTGCAACAGGACAGCGCGCCGAAGACGGCACTTGGGGCGGCTTAAGCAGCGAACGGGAGATCTATTGGACGCGTGTCATCGTCGTCATCCTCGCCGCCTTCTTAGCCATTTTTGGCGCGCTTTACCAGCTACCAGAGACGGCGTTTAAATTCATGTATATCACGGGCAGTATTTATTTCGCCGGCGCCGTTGGCACCGTGGCACTGGGACTGTATTGGAAGAAGGCCAACACGCCAGGCGCCTATTGCGCGCTCGTCCTCGGCGCCCTAGCTCCCATCAATTTCCTCATTATGAGCCAGTTCCCCGAGCGCGTGCCCGAATTCTTGTTACCGCTCGCCGAAAGCTCCAATTTGCCCGCTTTTCTCAGCCTAGTTCTCGGCGGTCTCGGCATGATAGCGGGATCGCTACTGACGCAAAAATCGCATCCGCCGCGCACCCTCGATTTTAGTGAGATGGATTGATATGGATATCGAAACGTGGAAGAGTATCTGGCACATAGTATTGATAGGCTCTAGCGCGCTTTTTTACATCGTCGTTATTGCCGTGGGCATCAAGGGCGTGGGCGATGTCAAGGAGATGGTCGCGCAAATGATAGCCAATAGGGACAGCGACGCGTAAAAGCCGCAAGAATTCGGCGCGCTACCGCGCGATAAAAAATTTGCTCGCTGTAATTCCCTCGCCCTGTGTGAGTTGATACAGCGACCCTGCACCTACGTTTTCCAGAACCTCTTCGCTACCATCGGGCCAGCGAATTTCGAGACGGTCAATTTGAGTCGCCTCACCTACACCAAAGGTCAGCGTCGTCGAACTATGGCTCAGATACGACGAGCCCGTGCGCACCATCTGTATCTGCGTCTGGCCCTCTACAATCGCACGTACCACAGCGCCTACGGCACGGCTATTGCCGCCCTTAGCTCGCAAATTTAGCGCCACCGCCGCACCCGTCGTCCCCTCGTTGCGCAGCAGATGCGCCGGACCGCCATTGGTCGTGATCAGCGCATCGATATCACCGTCGCCGTCTATATCGCCCACGGCCAGACCGCGCGCTACCAATTCTTCGGCAAAGAAGGCACCGGCCTGTCCGGAGACATCGACCAAACGCCCATCGCCGCCATTCCAAAAAAGCTGCGAGGCTTGGGCGTAGTGGATTTCTTTCTGCACCGAGTTGATCTCTGGTTCGATATGGCCATTGGCCAATAACAGATCCAAGTTCCCATCGAGGTCAGCGTCGAAAAAGCGCAGTCCAAAGGTCAGCGGACGCAGCGTCGACTGCACTAGTTTTGCTTTACCTGCCACATCGACAAAGACCTCGCCTGCCTGGCGATAAAGCGATAGCGCCTCGCGGCTGAAGTTGCCAATGGCAATACTCTGCACGCCGTCGTTCTCCACCGAGGCAATATCAACGCCCATGCCCGCCCGTGCACGTCCCGTATCGTCGTAACCAATACCCACCATCAGGCCGCGCTCTTCGAAGCGTCCGTCGCCCAAATTGTGCAATAAAAAATTGGGCTGCGTGTCGTTGGTGATGACCCAATCGATCAAACCATCACCTTCGAAATCCGTCATCGCCACACCCATCGACTTGCCGGAAGGCAGGAGCAAGCCCGATTCTTTTGTTATATCGCGAAAGGTGCCATCGCGCAGGTTGCGATACAGCCTCGGCGTAGAACCAGGATATTGCTGTGGCGTGGCGTAGGACTTGGCTCTACCATCGAGCGAAGTATACATATCCGTCGCCACCGACCAACGCACATAGTTGGTCACCAATAAATCGAGCCAACCATCGCCGTCGATATCCGCCCAAGCTGCTCCCGTCGACCATTCCGAATTCTCGCGCCCCTGCTCGTCCTTCCACAACACACCCGCCACGCCCGCCGCTACTGACACATCGACAAAACGACCGCCCTCGTTCTGCAAGAGTACATTGGGACCTTGCGCCGTCAGATATAGGTCCAAATCTCCATCACCGTCATAGTCGGCCACCGCAGCACCCATTCCATAAACGGCCACCTGTAAACCTGCTTCACCTGTGACATCGACAAAAGTGCCATCGCCATTATTGGCATAGAGCTTAGAGCGGGTATCCCCCTCGCCGCCCCAGCGCTTACCGTTGACCAAAAACGCATCGAGATCACCGTCGCCATCATAGTCAAAGAGCGCACAGCCGCTGCCCATGGTCTCGGGCATCCACTTTTTTCCCACCGCGCCATTCTCATGCACAAAATCGATGCCACTAGCCGCTGTTATATCGGCAAAATGCAGCGGCGGCGCCTCTTGCTTATTAGAACCAACGGCATAGCTGGCCGCTTCCGGTTTGGTATAAGTAGTAGCCGGCGCCGCCGCCTCTTGCTCTTGCCCACCGCAGGCGGCAAACAAGGTAAGAGCGAGGGTGCACAGAGTAAAAAGACGATAACCCGATAGCCTCTTTACCGTTGGTCGGGCAATGCCTCTAAAAAGGGGAATCTCCGTCAAACCTGCCATATTTTCATCAAATTCGTTCATCATTTCTTACCAAGGGATTAGCGAAACTGATCTATTTCGCACCAACGGATTAACGATAAAAACCATGCCACCACTCCCACCCTCACCCCCGACCTCTCTCCACCTCCTCCAACGGATGCACATGTATCTTCAGCACCTCGCGATTATCGTGTTCATGCTGCAAACGATACTGACGCGTCACTTCCTGCGCCGACTCGTCAACCTGATAATACTCATAAGCTGTCTCGGCCAAATTCGCCTCCTCCATGCGCCCCAACGCACGCAGCGCCAACATCTGGTGGTAGTAGGCGATCCGATCCTCTGGATCGATCTCCAGCGCTTGTCCGAGCGCCTTTAAGGCTTCCTCGTACTCGCCATCCAGATAGAGTACACGCCCCAAATTGCGCCAAGTCGCACGATCGGCGGGGAAATCGTGCAGCACGCGGCGATAGGCCTGTGCTGCATTTTCGTAACGACCGTCCTCCTGCAGCACCACACCCCAGACCCAAGCGGTCTGTGCATCGCCAGATACCAGCTTTTCGCAAGCCGCCAAGTATTCGTAGGCACCCTGTAAATTGCCATCGCGCAACGCGGTGCGCGCCAGATTGCGCGGGCCGTCTAAACGTTCGGGCGCCAAGTCAACCACGTGTTCAAATGCGCGCGCGGCGCCCTGCGTATCGTCCTGCAGCAATAAGGCAATACCGTAATCGTTGAAGCGCACCCAATCGCTCTTTTCTGGACCCACAGCATGCGCACTCTGTGTACCCACGGCGAGTTCGACTTCACTGCGCGCAATTTCCGTCACCGGTAAATCGGGCACAGCATCAAAAGCGCGAAAACCCTGGCGGTTATTATTAAAGGCGAACTCGGTGTATTTGCGGTCAAACTTGCGCCAGAGCAAACGCGCGCGCAGCGTCACCTCTTGCCCCCGATATGCCTCGGGCACGCGAAAACTATAGTGGGCCACATCGGAGGTACCAGGCCCGATAACGCGCACGTAAACAGAGGTGACAATATCCTGCGCATTGCGTTGGTGAATCGCCTCGCCATTCTTATCGACCAATAATGCCTTATAAAAATGGGCCGACGAATCCACATAACCGTCTGCCCCTATGGCACCACTCATCGCCAGCTCTTGACCGTCTTCCCCCACAGCCGAAACCTCTAACCAGCCTTCGTTGGAATCGTTGGTACCGCCGGGGAAAGTGTGCCCCACGCCTTTGTTGCGCACGACTACGTCGAACTCGTAGTCGCGACCGCGCGCCAGAACGGGGCGACTGCGGTCCGGCGCGTAGAAGAGTTCCTCTTCGTCTCCTTTGGAGGCTAAGGTAAAAATATCGACACGCAGCTTCTCGTCCTGCAAAAAGCGTTCAATGCGTCCAACGGTTTCCTCGTCGCCGCGGATGTAGGGCAGCGCCGTATTGGCCGCAATAAAACGGTGTGATTTCACATACCCATCGCGCGCCGAAACATCGCCTTCAACCGCCTCCTCCATCGGCATATGACAGTCCTGACATATGCGTTTATAACCGGGCAGATAAAAGGTGCGCGAAGCGTTGAGCGCCACGCCGCTGTCGTGCCAATTGTCATACTCGTTCTGACCGCGCAGCCAGCGATAATCATTGAGGCGCGAATCGAGGCTAACCTTGTGGCAAGTTGCACAGAATTCTGACGTGCGAAAAAAAGGTTTGAGCATCTGCCGCTTATGCACCATCGGTCGCGCCTTGAGCGCCGTATCGTGTACAAAGCGCCCCATGCCAGCGCGCGCGTTGGCGAATAAATAGGGATCCTCTTGTTCGTCGGCGATATTGTAGTTGGCATTGCCCGTGCGATTGTGGATCTGGTCGATGGCGTGACAAGCCAAACAAGTCAATCCGGCCTGTGCCTGCGGCGAATTGCGATCAAAGTCTTCCGTCATTTTTCCGGCCAGCATCAGCGCCGGATCGTGACAACCCGAGCACCATTTGGACTTGATCTTGCCCTCTTTGCCTCCCAACCCCTCAAAGTGGGCGATATGCGCAGCGACCTCCGGGTTGCTACTAATAGACCCCTCGCGCATGGCGTTGATCGTCGCTTCGTAGAACGGATTATTAAACGAGGCAAAGCGATGCGCAGACTTCGCCCACTGCGCCGTCGTCGCCGCATGGCAGCGGGCACAGGTTTCGACGCCAATAGGCTCCTCGACGACAAAACCGTATTGATCGATATCCTTTGTCAGCGCCTCTTGCCGCGACAGGTCACCGCGCGTAATTATGCGCGAAGGCAGATAATCTCCCGTAGTAGTAGTGGTCGCAGCTGGGAAGAACGGACTCTCGACCGGCACAAAATTGGCCGGCACAAAATCGTTTTTACTATAGTCTGCAACCCGGCGCAGCTTGGAACCCGGGCCCGTATTTTTCCCCTCGGAAAACGCCTTTTTTGCCGCCGCCGTATAGCCTTCACCATCGTATGAGACACCGTGTAAAACAACAGCTAAAACCAACACGGCAAGAGCGGCAGCGGGGACTGTGCGATAACTTTTAGCCGACGGCTTCCACAGCGAAATACGCCGGTGCGCAAGATAAAAGACAGGTATTAATAGGGCCGCGCCGACATGCCCCCAATAAGCCCAAAGGTTGCCGCGATTACTCGCTGCGCTGAGGATAAACAGACCCGTCACAGCGAGCACCAAACCCAACGCCAACGTCGCGATCCCCGTGTAGATCGCCCGCGTGCGATTCTTGCGCCACACGGCGGGTAAATGCCATATGACAAAAAAGGTGGAGAGCACAACCAGCAACAGACCGATGCCCGTATGCGAGAGCACCATACCTTGGTAGAATTTGGACAGCGACACCTCGGCTAAAGCGAAGTAGTCTATATTCAAGACTTCGGCCAAACGGTTGACCAGTAGATACAGCGTGTCGGCCACCATAAAAACACCTAAGCCAACAACTATCAGCAAAACGCGCTGCTGTAGCGCGCTCAGGCGGCTGGGATCGCGTCTATTCATATTCCTGTAGGATGAGAATTAGAGGAGTTATTTATATAAAATATAGAGTATTTCGACCGCACTGTAAGCGCTTCAAGCCCGCCCGTCTACATACGCCCCATCGGACAAACGCGGCGCACAATTACTGACGTTCCACTGGCTAGCCAATGCCACGTCTTCGCCAAAACCGCGCTCGACGAGTTCCTTACCAGAACTAGCGCCAGCGATGCGCTCGGCCATTTCCGGCAAAGCATACTTAAACGCCTCGGCCGCTAACTGTGCTTCAGGCGAAAGACGTCCCGGCAATTGCGCTATGATTGCCCCGGCACCCAACCAGTCTTCAATGGCCGGGCGCAGTGAACTATCGCCGTCGTGCCAACGCTCACCCGCTGCGATTACCGCAATGCGCGGACCCAACTCGGCTGCCGCGGCGGCCACGACCGCTGCGTTGCGCAAACAGCCGGCAAAGGTCGGCACAGACCCCGTCGCCATACTCAGCGTAGACCCGTTGGGTGAAGGCAACACTAGGCGCATGTCTTGAGGGATCGTCGCTAACGAAGCCGGCGACAGCGAAAAAGCGCCCTCGCCGCGGCGGCCCGCCAACACGGCGTTGCGCTCCTTGGCCAGTTTCGCCGCACGCTCGTCTTTCCACAGGCAGGGAAAGACCGTGGCACCGCGCCCGACGGCGATATCGACACAGGTAGTAAAGGATAGCACATCGACGATAACGACGGCGTCGGAAATCGGCGCCAGCTGCTCTACGCCGACGGGACCCCACTCGCAGCGAATCTCGTACTCCGCCTGGTCAAAAATCCCCATAGCCTCTTACCCGAGCTCGCCTTTTATCCAGCCTACAACGGACTCTACCATCTCGTCGGCGTGGTCGCTAAAGACGTGCCCCGCACCGTCGAGCACCACGAGTTCGGCATTCGTTCCCGCTTTTGCCAGAATATCCTGTGAATCGCCTAAGGGCACCACGTCGTCTTCCGTGCCGTGCACCAGCAGCCACGGCACCGTTATGTGCGCTCCCTTCTCGACGACCGTATCAATCGCCTTCATATCGTCCATATAGCTCTGCGAAAGCGGGCAGTCTTCGTCTTCCCACATATCGCCGACATCTGGCGTCACTTCGCCAAACTCGCGCGTCGCAAATTCCTCCGTGTGTACCATACCCGCCAAAGAGACCAAAGACTGAATTCGTTTATCGCGGCTCGTGCGCAATACGCCCACAGCTCCGCCCATGCTATGGCCGACAAAACAAACGCGCCAATTCTCCAGTGCACCTAGCACGGCATCGAGATCTTCTACTTCTTTGGAAATAGTTGCGTCGACAAAATCTCCACCCGATTCGCCGTTGCCCGCAAACGAAAAACGCAGCGCATTAATACCCGCCGCCGCTAGGCCATCGGCCAACGCCACGACAAAGGGGCGATCCTTGTTGCCTGTAACGCCGTGGCCAATAACGACGATATCCTTGCCATTATCGTTGCCTTGATGAAAGGTATAATCGAGTTTTTCGCCAGCGGCGTTTTGTATTTCTCCGAACATCTTCTCTCCTAATTATTATCCCTGTAAAAATTCGTAGGTCTGTTTAGCGACGACCAATTCCTCGTCCGTGCGCAGCACGTGGATATGTACCTTACTACCCGCGGCGTGTAGTTCTCCCTCGCCCTGGACCTGCTCGTTTTTGGCCGCATCCAACTCCACGCCCAAAAACTCCAGCTCGCGTAGTATCAAACCGCGCACGATCGTCGAATACTCGCCAATCCCCCCTGTAAAACTGATGGCATCTAAACCACCCATCTCAATCACATACGCACCGAGATAGTCTCGCGCTGCCGTCGCTAATATCTCTAAAGCCAGCACACAGCGCTCGTCGCCGCCAGCTGCCCCATCCTGAATATCGCGCACATCATTATGACCACAAATACCCAGTAAACCGCTCTCCGTTGCGCATATTTCTAGTGCGCGCTCAAAATTGATGCCCTCATTGCGCATGACTAAGTCCAACGCATAGGGATCGAGGTCGCCAATGCGATTGTTTTGCGGCAGACCGCCCTGCGGACTCAGGCCGTGCGAAGCGCCCAGCGATATGCCGTCCTGTGCCGCGCACAGAGAAGACGACCCCCCCAAGTGCATATTGACGTGCCTGAGTTCGCTGCGCCCCTCGATCTCGAGCACCTTTTCGACCGCATAGCGGTGACTGGCGCCGTGAAAGCCATAGCGTTTGACGCCGTATTTCTCATACCATTCATAGGGCACGGCATAGAGCTGGCGCCGCAGCGGCGCCGTGCCGTGAAAGGCCGTTTCAAAACAGCCAATCCGCCGCGCCGCCGGCGCCACCTGTTCAAACTGATGTATCGCCGCCACGTAGGCCGGGTTGTGAGCCGGAGCCAGCGGGTAGAAATCTACCATGCGCCCGACTACGTCTTCGTCTAACTCTACCACGCCGGAAATGCTGCGCGCGTGTACGGCCTTAAAACCGACGGCCTCTAGCTCTTCGATAGATGCCAGCACCCCCCCCTCCCCCACCAAGCGCGCCAGTGCTTCATCGATGGCGCTGGCGTGATCGGGCAGTTCGCACGCCTGTTCGACCTCGTCGGCATCGCCGATCTGATATTTGTGCACGGAACCTTCGTCGCCGATACGGTCCATGCCGCCGCGCGCCAGAACGCGCGCGGCGGGCATGTCGAAGACCTTGTATTTGAACGAAGTGCTACCCAAATTGGAAACGAGAATTTTCATCGCTTATCCCCTACGGGCGCGCCGGGCTGCCGTCGGGCAAGCGCGTCTGCGTCCACTCAATCACGTCGTTTGTACACGGATATTTGGCCGCCAGCTCTTCGTTTATATCGATCCCGAGACCCGGACCATCGCTCGGATACATATAACCGTTGCGCACTTCCGGCAATCCTGGGAACATCTCGTAGACCAGTTCGTTAAAGCGGCACCACTCCTGAATACCAAAGTTGGGCGCCCACAGGTCTAGGTGCAGATTGGCCGCGTGGCCGACGGGCGAAGTATCGCCGGGACCATGCCACGCCGTGCGCGCGCCATACATATTACCAAAGGCGGCCACGTTGCGCGCCGGCGTTATACCACCCATCTGCGATACATGCATGCGCAGAAAATCGATCTGGCGTTTTTCAATCAGGGGCGTCCACTCGCGCGGGTGGTTAAACAGCTCGCCCATGGCAATCGGCGTAGCACACTGCTCGCGAATATTGCTGAACCACTCGAGGTCTTCCGGCGCCAGCGCATCTTCCAAGAAAAACAGCTTAAACTCTTCCATATCCTTGGCAAAACCCACCGCCTCAATCGGCTGTAGACGCTCGTGGATATCGTGTAAGAGCTCGACTTCAAACCCCAGCTCTTTGCGGATATGCTCGAACAAATGCAGGTGGTTCATCATATACTCTTTGCGGCTATAATAGGCCCCGTCCGGTGCGTTTTCTGGCTTGACCATTTTTTCGGCCTTGCCGCCGTATCCGCCCATTT
Source organism: Planctomycetota bacterium (assembly GCA_047616505.1). GTDB lineage: Bacteria > Latescibacterota > UBA2968 > UBA8231 > UBA8231. The sequence continues at coordinate 3,232 of JBLHGI010000111.1, read as the reverse complement.
GACAGCGGACATGGCGATAGCCTTCGCCCTGGAGTTTCTGAACGCTCTCGACGACTTCCTCCGGCGAATTGCCTCCAGCATGACCATACACCGCCGCCCCCTCGCGACACTTGCCACCCAGCAATTGATATACCGGCATATTGGCGCGCTTGCCTTTGATATCCCACAATGCTTGATCCACGCCGGAAATGGCGTTGTTGAGCACGGGGCCGTTGCGCCAATAGCTGTTGACCATCGACATCTGCCAAATCTCCTCGATGCGATCGACATCGCGACCGATGAGAAAGGGCTTCAGATGCTCTTCAATCGCCGCCTGCACCGCCATAAAACGCTGCGTAAAGGTCGCACAACCAAGCCCGTAGAGCCCGTCGTCCGAGGTGATGACCTTGACGATTACCAGCTTCGATCCCGCCGGCTGCGTGAGGATCGTCTTTATATCTTTAATCGTGACTGTTTCTGCCATGATCTCCCCAAAAATTTAAGTAATGAGTCATCTATATCTGATGCAGTATCCTGCAGTATCCTGCAGTATCCCTATTCAATTAGCACATTATATATAAGTAAGCCAAAACCAAGATTAAACTCCAATTAAGACGCTTGTCAAGACGACCCCGCCACCTTAGTTTTCGTCCACCTCAAAACAGAGAAAAAACATGAGCTGGTTACAAGCACTCGTTCTGGGCATCGTTCAGGGCCTGACCGAATTTTTACCCGTCAGCAGCACCGCCCATCTGCGCATCGTGCCACATTATCTCGGCTGGGCCGATCCCGGCGCCGCCTTCTCGGCCGTCATACAACTCGGCACGCTGGCTGCCGTCTTCGTCTACTTTGCCACCGATATTAAAAAATTGATCATCGCCGCTTTCGACGGCCTGCGCCATCGCGACTTCAAACACAGCCAGGAAACACTCTTAGCCTGGTCCATCGCCGTCGGTACTATCCCCATCGCCGTGCTCGGTCTCAGTTTTAAGGATTTAATCGAGACCGAAGCGCGCGGTCTGCACATTATAGGTACGGCCCTCATCGTTTTGGCTCTGGCACTGATTGCATCCGAACGGGTCGGCAAACGCAATATCAACATGCACGAACTGAGTTTTTGGAAGATCCAAATTATTGGTCTCTGCCAAGCGCTGGCGCTCGTACCGGGTTGCTCGCGTTCTGGCTCTACCATTATGGGTGGTCTGTTTATCGGTCTCAAACGCCACGAAGCCGCGCGTTTTTCGTTTCTACTCGGCCTGCCAGCCATCGGTGCCAGCGGCCTGCTGGAATTTGTTGACCTGCTCGAAGGAGGGCTTGGCGAAGAAGGACTAATCAATATCGGCGTCGGCATACTCGCTGCCGCCATCAGCGGTTATCTGTCCATCGGCTTCCTGCTGCGCTTTTTGCAAAAACACGGCACCAACACCTTTTCCGTCTATCGCATTATACTGGGCGGAATCATCCTCTACGGCCTCAATAGCCAGGTGACCCCATGACCTATCCCAATCCGCTCAAAAAACGCCTGCAAAACGGCGAGCTCATTTTTGGTTCCGCTCTACCCGCTTTTACACCGCACGTAGCGGGCAGTATCCTCGATACAAACCCCGATTTTTTGTGGATCGATACGGAGCATCTACCGTATGGCACTGAAGCGCTGGATTATATTCCGGTCTTGGCTAGAATGCGCGGCGTCGCCCCCATGATCCGCGTGGCCTGGAACGATCCAGCGTTAATTAAGAAAGCCTACGACGTCGGTGCCGTGGCCGTGATGGTACCACAGATCGACACCGCCGAAGAAGCCGAACGCGCCGTGCAATACGCCCGCTACGCGCCCGAGGGTCAGCGCGGTATTTCGCCCATGTGGACGCGTGTAGCCGGAGCCGACTGGGACACCGTCATAAAAACGGCCAACGAAGAAACGTTACTCGTTATACAGATGGAAAGCCAGAAAGCCTACGACAATCTCGACGAGATCAAGCAAGTACCCGGCATAGACGTGATCATGGTTGGTCCGTTGGACCTATCGGCCACCGTCGGCACCATTACCGATACGCACTCGCGTCAGGTGCAGGAAATTATGGAAGACGTGCCCAGAAAATTGGAAGGTACGGGGCTGGTAACGGCAACGACCTTAGTCGACGTGAGTGAAATACAGGAAAAAGTGCGCTGGGGTTATCGTTTCTTAAATGTCGGTAGCGCGTTGGGGTACGGCGTGCAGACCCTCAAAGGCCATCTGGAGACCCTGCGCAGCGATCCGCGCGGAGAAAAATAATCGAGACTCACAGCCTCACTCATAAATACAAACCCCATTCCGCAGCGGCGTTCTGCCTGCCGTAGTGCGCTACGTGCCGCCGGACCACCTCTTCCGCGAGCATCTGCCATGAACGCGTTACACATCCCCTGGTCGCCGCGCCTCTTATTAGCGGGTCGCACCTTCCGCCTGCCCGTACAAGCCCTCGAGTCTCCACTCGACCTAGGAGGCGCACCGTTTAAAGAAATCGATCGACGCTACAGCCTACGCGATGGCGCCTACTACCTCTATCTGCGCGCACCGACACAAAGCGGCGATTATACTATCGAGGTACAACAGAATGGTCGGCACACCTCGGCCACGATCCAAGTGCGCACCCTCGACCAACTGCGCTACACCTCTCAACACGACAACACGAGTTGGCCACGCCGCTGGCCGCTATCCAAAGCCTGGCAGAGCAGCAAAATGCGCCAGACTTTGCTCGATATGCCCGTGCCCGCCCCCGACTTGAATACCGTTGCCTTTTGGCGCTCGCTCGACGATGACGAACTCTGGCGCCAATTGCCGCCGGCCGAAATGCCGCGCGCCCACTTCGCCAATGTGCATCAGGGCTGTCCGCAGTGCGGCACCGCCATTTTCACCTATGGCGGCTTCTACCCGTGGCTGCGCTCACATGCCCCCATCGACTATCGCTCTACTTGCCCTAGCTGCAAAACGATGTTCCCCAGTAACGACCTAAAAAATGGCGACTATACTTCGGGAGACTTTGCCGACGACGGCTACGGCTATTTCAACAAGGACGGCCACCTCTTTCTCTTTGCCGCCACTTACGCACGCGACCAAGTGCGTTTCTTTGGCGCAAGCATCGGCCATCTCACTGCGGCCCTGCGCATAGAAAGTGATGTGACCACAGCGCGCACGCTCGCCCTGATGCTATTGCGCTATGCCGTCGACATCATCTATCTCAGCTCGGCACCACAGTTTCGCTACGGACCTTCAGAG
>JBLHGI010000110.1:0-16618 GCA_047616505.1 Planctomycetota bacterium | reverse complement strand
TGCATTTTTTGTCACACGACTGGGAAGGGCTGGACTAAGAAAAACGACGGGTAGAAGAGGCGGGGCCGATGTGATGTTATAGGTCTGTCGGCATGTTTTGAAATCAATGAGATAAGTCCGACCACACTGAATGAGTGTGGCCGGACTTTTTGTAGGGTTGAATCGGTTAGCGCAGCAACATCATTTGGCGCGTCTGCACTCCATTGGGAGTGCGCAATGTGTAGAAGTAGAGGCCGCTGGCCAAGGCCTGCCCGGCATCGTCGCGCGCATCCCAGTGCAGGTAATAGCTGCCGGCCGGTCGCTCGTCTTCTACTAGCGTGGCGATGCGTTGGCCCGCGATGTTGTAGACGCGTAGGCTCGTAGGACCGGGGGTCTCTAGCGCATAGGAAATAATGGTGCCGCTGTTGAATGGGTTGGGATAGTTCTGTGCCAGCGAGAGGTGCTGTGGCGTCAGCTGTTCTTCGTGCACGGCGGTGTCGTCTAAGGGCGGCAGACCGGCTCGTATTCTAAGCCAATTGGCCGTGATGTGAAGTGCCTCGGGCGAGAACGTTTCGGCAATGTTCAGATACTCATCTAAGGCGCCGGTTTCCGCGTGCTGAAAGAAATGGTTGAGGTCGGGCAATTCGACAATGGTGACGTCGTTGTTGCCAGCCGCTTGTAGCCCGGCTTTAATGCCGGCGAGGTTTTCGTCGCTGGCCACCTGAATATCTTTGCTGCCGTTGAGCGCGAGCACGGGAATGTGGATCTGCGCGAATATGGGGGCCGGCTCGAAGCGGAGAAATTCTCGAAACCAGGGGCTGAGGATTTGTGCCAGTACTTGGTCGAGTGCGTTGACATCCCAGCCCAGTGCCGTTTTGCGCTCGGGCTCTAGGTTGGCGAAGCGGGCGCGAATACGCGTGCCGGCGTTGGCCAGGCTACCTTCGCCTAGCATTTCGAAGTGCATGTCTTCGAACCAAGCGAGCATGGCCTGCACTTGCGTTTCGGGTAGGCCATTGCCGCGCCAGATATCGGTGCGTTGGCGTCGCATAACCTGTTGGCCGGAAACACCGGGGCCCGCCAGGAGCACGATAAAGGCCAAGTCTGGGCTGCGCGCGGCGGCGATACTGGCGATCATGCCGCCTTCGCTGTGGCCGACCATACCGACGCGCGCTGGGTCGATATCGCTGCGATTGCGCAAATAGGTAACGGCGGCTAAGGCGTCGCCTGTATTGTCGGTGGTCGTAGCGATGGAAGAGTTGCCCGTCGACAGACCCCAACCGCGGTCGTCGGTGCGCAATACGGCAAAACCGCGTCGGCTCAAGTAGTCGGCGAGCAGGCGAAAAGGGCGGTGGTAGGCGACCGTTTCGTCGCGGTCTTGGGTCCCGGAGCCGGTGACCAGAAATACGGCCGGGAAGGGGCCTGTGCCGGCGGGTAGCGTCAGGGTGCCCGCCAGGCGGACGCCGGCTTCTGGATTGTCGTAGAACACATCTTCTTCGCTGTAGGGGTAGGGTGGGTGCGGCAGCTGTGGGCGCGGGAGGTTGGGCACGGTGTCGACGCGTTCGAGGTCGAGGTCGAAGGAGGCACCGCCAGTGCGCAACTCGCCGTCTATACGGTTCTGCTCTAAGTCTACTTGGCCCGTATAGAGCAGGTTGGGGCGGGGCATAGATAGGCTCAGGGTATTTCCTTCGAGAGAGATTTCCGTGGCGATTATGGCGTTACCGCCTTCGTCGAGGCTGATAAACTCTGCACCCGGCACACCGGAAGGGCGGGTGTATACTTCTATTACTATGCGCAGCGGCGGTATATTGGGCACGGTGAGTGTGCCGTACCAGATGCCGTTGGCTTCGGCCAGAGACTGGGCTCGGGTCGGTGTGGCGGTGAACAATGCGCTAGTTAATAATAATAAAGTGATGCGGCCCATCGGTGAATTACCTCTTTTCTTAGTAAGAAAAATCAGCTTTTTAACTCTTCCATGTCGGCGATTATTTCGTCGAGCTTTTTAAATGTCGGGCCGTAGACCAAGTTCATGTCGAAGCGGTAAAGGGCCCCGGCGGCGAATGCCAAAAAACACGTTATGACAAGAGTTGCCGTAATCCCCCATAAAGGTACTCCATATACTAGCTCTATCTCGGGGTGCTGTGCGAGCACTTTTTCTATGGGCTCAGTTAAGTTCGACCATGCGCTTACTATTAAGATCAGGAACAGGGCGGGGTAAAAAACTGTATAGATTTTTGCATAGTTGGCTATGAGCTTTTCTCGCCAATTGCGAAAGTCTCTGAGATATTGGTAGCTGCTGACGCTCTTGTCGATCTGTTCCAAGGTGTTTAGATGTTTTTTACCCGGAATAACTAGTCCGATGAAGAGCGAACAAAAGGCGATGCCGGAATAGGGAATGCCTTGGACTAATGATGCGATGAACGCGACGGCGGCAAATGCCAGTAAGGCCTGCAGGTTTATTCTGTACATGCGCGTCATCTTGTCGACGAGGTCGCTCGATTTCTGGTTGTACAAATCATTGATCTCGGGCGCAACTAATGCGTCCTGCTGTAAAAAGCCGTCTTTCCAAATGGCTTCAATCGACTTTTGCATCTAATAACCTCCTTAAGCGTTCTTTGATCCTCTTAATGCGCACGCCGATATTATTGGAGTTGGTGCCGGTAATATCGGCTATTTCTCGGTGCGATTTTTCTTCCAAATAGAGCAGGATGACGGCTCTATCGACTTCGGATAATTGTCTAATGGCATCGTATAGATAATTGATCGATTCATCGGCAAATGCGCTGTTATCTACCGTTGCTTCAGCGGGCAGATAGTCGGAGGCGAAATGCTGGTGGTTATTTTTTTTCTTTTTCAGCAGCGTTAGACATACGTTTAGAGACAATCTATATATCCAGGTGGACCACTCGGCCTGGTCGCGGAATTGGTCCTTACTCTTCCAGATTTGCAGACATACCTCTTGGTAATAATCTTCGAAATCCTCTTGGGTGTTGGTATACGCCCTACAGATCTTGATGATTATTGCCGCGTAGGGCAAAATAAATGAGGTGTAAAAGTCGGGGCTCACAATATTTGTCTTCTTGGTTGATTTTCTTAGTTAGTGGCTGCAATTAGAGATTTATTACACTCGGCCCACAATTCATATATTATTCTGCCGCTCGCCGCGGTGTTTTTGCGAGTTTATCCCACTGGGCGATTGACTATCGTATCGGGGAATACTTAGTTATAATGCCATTGGATGGACTAATGCGAATGCAACGAGGGAGCCGCTGTTCTGAGCAATTCAAAAGAAAAAGCTAGTGAGCCGAAACTCGACGATCTAGAAATAAAAGATGCCAGTTTAATTTTTGCGCGCATCTGGACTAGTTTAACGGCCGAATTTGGGCGCGAGGGGCTGCGCTTCCCCGGTGAAATAATATGGCTAGGTGGTGCGCCCGGTGCAGGCAAGGGTACCAATACACCTTTTATCATGGATGCGCGTGGCATTACAGCTGACCCTGTTGTCATTAGTGATTTGCTTAGTAGTCCGCGTGCCGAGCGCATCAAGGCCGCCGGCAATTTGGTCGGCAACGAAGAAGTAATCGAATTGCTGCTGCGCAAGCTGTTAGAGCCGCAGTACGAACGCGGCGTTATCGTCGACGGTTTTCCGCGCACGACGGTGCAGACCGAGTGTCTCAAGCTGTTCTACGACAAGATGATCGCTCTGCGCGAGGTGATGCGCGCTTTGGGGGACGAGTTGCCGCGACCGCTTTTCCGTACGGTGTTGCTCTTTGTCGATGAGGAAGTGAGTATTCGTCGCCAGCTCGAAAGAGGAGAGAAGGCGGCCGATAACAACCGCAAAGTCGAGGAGTTTGGCGTCGGGAGAATAGAGAGTATTCGCCCGACGGATCTAGATCCGCAAATGGCGCGCAATCGCTACCGGCTATTCAAGGACACGACCTACGATGCGCTGCGCTCGCTGCGGCAGATTTTTCATTTTCATTTTATCGATGCGGCTAAACCATTAGAAGCCGTGCAGGCGGAGATCGAGGAGGAGTTCTCTTATCAGTCTTCTCTGGAGTTGGCCGGTGAGACGTTTGACCGCATTCGCACGATTCCCACGGCTGGGCAGATTGTGCTCTATGCGCGTCAGGAGTTGGTCAAGCGTTTAGAGGCCTACAACGAGGACCATCCCGAGCTCTTCCAGCATGTCATCGACCTGATCAACGAACGCTTTATGCCGATCGTCACGCGCTATGCTATTACGGGCAGGACGGTGATCAACTCCGAGGACACGCTTTTTGAAAACCCACTGGCTCTGACGATGCTCATCGATATTTTTTCCGAGCGCGGCTATCAGGCGCTAGTCGATGTCAACAAAGTCGATATTCCCGTGCGCATTAACCCCGAGACGTATGAGATCATTTGCGAGCACAAGTTAGTCTACCGCTTTCAGATTCGCTTTGCCGCTTCGGCTATACGACGGGGGCACGATTAAAGAAGGCATTCGAGGCCATAGCACTACTCCGTCAGCGTTCGGACTCGATTAAATGGGCGCTTTATACCGGGTGCGAACGCCTCTGTCGCGTCTGGCCAACGAGCACTAGTTCGCGTTCTTCTTGGATGGAGGTATGGCTATCTAGCCCATGGGGCCGGAGAAACCACGTATTAAAATGCGGATTGGCACTCGTTGTTTCCCCCTTCCTTTTTGCGGCCGCTAATCAATGAATACAGATCGTCCGGCAAAGTATTCACACCTACCTCTAACTCGATAATGCGTGCGCCCTGTTCTCGATAAAACGCTAATAGTGGCGCCGTTCTCTCGGTAAAAATAGCCAGTTTTTCCCTCACCAATGCCATGTCATCGTCCGCTCTTGCACCTCGATCGCCGCCGGCGTCCGTCTGGATGCGTCGGTAGACCGTCTCCGGTGTACAGCGCAAATGGACGAGTGTCTGTACTCGCACTAGATCCGCTATATCTCGGGCTTGGCCGGCATGGCGCGGCAAGCCGTTGAGCACGATAAGATCATCGCCGCTTATTTTCAAGTCTTCAGCAAAAGAACGAAGCACATGGCGGGCTATATGGAATTGCTGGTCTTCGAGCAGGGCTCCGGTGGCCAGTGCCTTTTCGACGACGACTATATCTTCGTTGTCGAGTAGGTGGGGTCGCCATGTGCCGGCGCCGATACGGCGCAGGTGGGCGCCAAAGTCGAAGTGGTGGCAGGCAATGCTATTTATGCCGTGGGTCTGCAAATAAGCGCCGAGCGGCGTCTTGCCAGCGCTCGTCGGGCCGATGAGTAGGAGGGCATTATAATGTTCCATTAGAGGTCCCAATTCCATGCGAGAGCGGGTATAGGAAAAATAAATAGGAACAGATACAGCCAGCGCATGAAACTAGTCCTTTTCGATGGCGATATCCTTCTCCGCAGCACGTGTTTCTACGTCTTTCCATAGAGTCGGTAAATATTCATTTTTTTTCTTCTCGTCCCACTCTATGTAAAAGAGTTCTATCGGGTCGCCCTTATGTAACACTAACTCAAGGCTGTTCGGTCCCCGTCGGATGCAGGCGATTTTATTCCACGCCAATACGGGCGCATGGGATGGACCTCGTTCTAGGGCGATGCCAATATCGCCGATAGAAATGCGCTGGCGGTGCAATCGATGGGCGACAAAGACGGCGGCGCAAAAGACTACGATGCCAAAGAACAGCACGCCGAGGCCATAGGCAAATCCGCCGCGATGGAAAGCTAAGCTACTGACGATGAGTTGGCAGGCGCTCCACGCGGCGAAGAATATACTTTGCAGGGTGCTAGTTTCCGGTGAGAAATCATAGGTGTGCATAGAATGTTCGCAATGGCTCAATTAAGGGGATGAGAGGCGGTGCGCCTGCGCTAGACCGACGTATTTCTGTGCCCAGCGGCAATGTGTATCGTAGGTACTCGTCGGTAGGGCTCGAACGAGGCGGGCGGGGACGCCGACGACTAGGCTAAAGGGTTCAATCGTTTCACCTTCGCGCACCACGGCCCCGGCCCCTACAATAGTGCCGCGGCCAATATGAGCACCGGAGAGCACAATGGCGCCAATGCCAATCAGACAGCCGTCTTCAACGGTGCAGGCGTGTAGATTGGCACCGTGTCCCGCCGTGACGTCGCTGCCGATACTACAGGGCTGGGCGTTGGTCACATGCAGTATACAGCCATCTTGGATATTGCTGCGCGCACCGATCTCGATATAGTTGATATCGCCGCGCACCACGGCGTTATACCAGATGGAGCACTGCTCGCCCAAGCGCACATCGCCCATGACCTGGGCTCCGGCGGCGATGAATGCGGATTCGGGGACAGTGGGTGGACTGGTGTTTAGGTTTGTAGGTAGGTCGGTGGGGTCCATGAGTATGCTCGTGTTAAAGTGGGAAAATATATCGCTTTGTGATTTTGCTGTTTCACCGTTGGCGGGTCGGTCATTGCCCCAAGTCCCCAGACCTTCCCCATCGCTACGCTGACGCTCCGACTCCCCGCCGCCCGACCACGCGGCCTTTTCCCCGATCCACACCAGGGCAAAGATCCTCTGGGGCAACGCCCGTCCCTTGGGAGAGAGTAAGGCTACATAGGGGGGTGGGGAGGCTCCAATCTCATAGGAGTTAATAAAAAAATAGAAATTCGGCTGGGGTCGAGGGGGTGTTGGTAAAAAGGTTATGGCTGTCTGAGGCCCAACGGGCCGAGTTGCCATGTTCTTTTTACCAACACCCCCTCGACCTATCTCCTACTAACACATTCAATCTATTTGTTTAATCGCGACGAATTCGCCGCTAAAGTGTGCTGTTTCTGCTCCTCGGCAATAGAGGGCTGATGCCAGTTCGATGCGGCCTTTGTCGCGCTGGGTGAGAGCGTCGATAAAGCGCTGCCACAACGCGGTGGCAGGCATGGGGCAAAAAGCTTCAAAGTCGCTGTCGATGGGCAAGTCGTATTGCATCTGGCTGCGACGAATGACGATGCTACTGGCAAAGGGCAGTGCCTCTAAATGCACATGCACTAGGGTCCAGCAGGCCAAGGTCGCCAGTGAGGCGGCGCTGCCGCCAAAGGCGGTCTGACGATGGTTGATATTGGGCGCTAGGGGAGCGCTCAAGCGCACCCCTAGCGTATCGGCGGCTACGACGCGCACCTGCATATCCTGCGTGAGTGGGATGTGCTCGTGTAGGTAGCGCGTAGCAGCCTCTATGTCAGGCATTCTGCATACTTTGCAGCTGTTGTTGGCCGAGTTCTACTACGCGTGTATCATCCCATTTTTCCAACTCTATATAGCTGGGGTGTCCCGGTTTGTCGTCACAGGGGTTGTGGCGCGTATTATAGCAGCAGATCAGGCTCCAGCGCGGGTCTGCGCTCTCGTTAGGATCGGAGCGATGCAATAGATTGGCGTGAAAGAACAGCGCGGTACCTGGCTGCATTTCGCAGTAGACGCGCTCTAAATGCTTTTCAGCTAAGGCTACGCGCTCGGGTTCGGCCCCAGTTTGGGTGCCGTAGCGACCGTGTTCGATGCGGCCGATTTTGTGCGAGCCCTTTAATACTTGTAAACACCCGTTGCCTTTGTAGGCGCGGTCGACGGCAATCATGCACGAGGCCATATCGGGGTAGAGCGCACCATTACTGTACCAGTAGCCATAGTCTTGGTGCCACTCCCAGGCGCCGCCGACGCGCGGTTCTTTGACCATCATCTTGTAGTGGTAGAGATAGACTTCATCGAGCATGACCGCTTCCATCGTATCGACTAGGCGGCGGCCGTGGCAGATGGCGTTATAGATATCCTCGCGCTCCGTATCGGAAGTGAGCCAGAGTTTGCTTTCGCGCCCCTCTGCGTCTTTGGGGGCATGCACCATTTCAGCTTTTTCGCTGTCGGTTTTTCCGATCTGGAGCAAGAGGTCCATTTCCTCGGGGGTATAGAGGTTTTCTACCACGAGGTAGCCGTCTTGTTGGAACTGTTCAATTTGAGCAGGGCTGGCTTGGAAGGTCATACAGGGGCTCCATTTTATTTTTCGTGTGGGGTCAATGAGTTAACAAAGAAATAAAAACAAAATGCGCATTGCAGATAGACTTTTCAGCGCGCATAGCCATCGGGGTTTTTCCGCCGCCAGTCGGGTAGATACCCTTCCGCTGGCTCAAAACCATAGGATGGGCCGATTTGGTTGGCAGAGCGCCAGGGCCAAGCCTGGCCGCCGAGTGTGCGAAAGGCATCGGCGCGACCGCAGAGCCAGTAGAACATATGGGCGGTATAGCGGGCTTGCTCGTGATTGCCGTACTGAGCAGTGCGCAGATCGAAATCGCTCTCTCTAATCCAGTCGCGCTGTGGGGACGTGGTGCGCCAGTAGTTGTATTTGAGCATATGGCGCGTGCCGCTGGCCGTGGACGCGCCGCGCCGGTGCAGGATGCTCTGGTGGTGGATACCCAAGGTGCCGGCTGGGCCATTGGCAAAGACGCCGCTCTCTTCAGCAGCGCGCGTCGCGGGGCCAATATGGCTGCCGGGCACGAGCTCGGTAGGGCCGAGTTCGACGGATGTGTCCTGCGGAAAATAAAAGACTTCTACAAAATGAAGCTCGGGGCCAAAGACGCGATCGGCATCGTGGTGCCACCCTTGTGCGGGCTGTGGGCATTGGGTGCCGTGATGGCTGGCAAGCACGGGCAGGCCTACGTGGGCGCCGAGCAGCGAGCGCATGATGCCCACCAAGTGTTCGTTGAGCAGCACGTCGCGCCGAAACCACTCTTCGAGAAAGATAGAGCTAGGTTCGTGGCTGCTGCGGATGCGTTCGAGATCCGCTGTGCTGAGGCCATCTGGCATATAGCTGGGTTCGGCGTCGATCTTGCCTTCGAGCCAGTCGCAGGTGCGGCGATTGGTATCTTCGGGCACTACACCGGGCAGCAGGATATAACCATCGCGGCAAAACTGCAAGACTTGCGCGTCGTTCAGCGTCGGCGGGCAGTCAAAAGTGTGTGCGGTAGTTTTGTCGTGCTGCATGCCATTTTTCCCTACGAAGAGTGGGTGTTCATTGCCGTATTATACCGCCAATACGAGCCATCTAGGAAGCATTTGACGGCTTGTTCTAAGGAGAGCTCCTCCACTTTTTTCCAGCGATTGTACCAGTGAAGAAAGGGCACGAATTGCTGTGTCGCCGTTACTAATTCGCGTAAAAAAAGCGCGGCCATGGGGCCGCACTGGTCGAGATAATTGGTCTCGTAAAAGCGCGCGATAGCTGCGTCGACGTCGTAGGGTACGGATTGGTGCTCGATACGCCAGCCGTTTTGCACGCGATCTAATAATAGATACTGGGCGGTCATATGGCCGTCCATGGGCAGGCCAACGGAGCTACAGGTCACTAGTTGGCGCTGGCCCCATAGACGCATCTGTCCGTAGTGGTTGTGGCCACGTATAATAAGATCGGCGGCTGGACTCGGAAACATCTGTTCTAATTCGCTCTCGCTCGTATAGGGGCGAATCGTGTCGCGGTCGTTGCGCAGGGAGGCGTGGACGACGAGGAGGTCGTTTACCGGGCGCTGTAACATGGGCAAATCTAATAAGCTACGACACGTTTCGACGCCGAGTTGGTCGAGGGTCCATTGCATGGGGGCAAATTGTTGCGTTTGCCAAAGTGGCGGAGCTTGGTCGCAGGCCAATTCGTAGAGGTAGCGCTCTTGGTTGCCGCGTAGCAGGAGACAATTCAAATCGAGTGCGCGCTGCCAGCAGAGGTCGGAGTCTGGGCAGCCGCATACCATATCACCCGCTATGATGAGCAGGTCTGGCGCTAGGTTGGCGGCGTGGTCGAGGGCTGCTTCAAAAGCGGGTAGGTTGCCGTGGATGTCACAGAGTATAGCTATGCGCATGGAAGGAAAAGAAGCGATTAAAATCGACCTTGGGCAAGTACTGTATAAACAAAAAATCCCGCAGCGTCGGCTGCGGGATTTTTGTGATAACTAAAGAATATTTTCTCAGTTGAGGTGTCGCGGCGCCCCGACTACGTAATTACCACCGCTGGCCTTGGCTTGATAGAGCCGGTCACAGAGGTCGTGGTAGAGTCTGTCGACGGCTTCGGATACCTTGATGTCCTTGCGCTCGCCTGCGATGGAGGCTGTGCCGGCGCTGCAAGAAAGTCTACCGATGGATGCCTCGCCGACCACGAAGTCCTGTTCGCGGAATATATTTTTTATGGTCGTGGCGCGGCGCTTGGCATAGCCTTCGCCTTTGCCCGGCACGAGCAGAGCAAAGTTGGCGCCGTCGCAGTGAAAGAGCAACTCGCCCTTTTCCAACTGGTTTTTTAGGAACTGACCTATATGCTGTAAGAGTTTGTCGCCAATCACGCGGCCGTGCTGTTGGTTGATCTCGCCGAAGCCATCGGGGCAGAGAAAAATGCACGCCGTTTCTAGGGACTGTTCGCCGCCTTTATTAAGTTCTTTAGGCAGGACCACTTGGAAGAGCATCAGGCCGTTGGGCAATTGCGTCAGGCGGTTCATACCGGCTAGACGCATCCACTTGCGATTTTCTTCTTCTAACTTTGCAATGCGCTGTTTGAGCAGTTCTACAGATTCAGTAGACATAGGTTATTCCGCTATAGAGACTGTGGCTAATTTATACAGAAGTAACAGCGCTTATGCATAAAGGAGTAATCAATCTAAACGAAAAAACATCATATATCAAGAATTGGGACTAACTTTGGAAAAATAGGCAAAGATATAAAGAAAAAATAATGTATAAAGTTAATAATTATAATTGGATATGCATCATTATGCTTCGGCGATTAGTGCATCGTAGGCGAAGGTGATGGGTAGACCTTTGCGCCGCAGCTTCTCTTGTAGGACTAAGAGGTCGTCGTAACCGAGTTGTTCGGGCTCGCTGATATGCGTGAGCACGATCTGACGGGCATCTAGGCGGCGTGCGATATCGAGGGTCTGTTCAATCGTCGCTTCGCGCACCAACACGGGGTGGTCTTGCGGATAGTGACGTCTACCCGTCAGCGGGTTGTATTCGGCCACCCCCATGGGCAGCACGACTAGATCAAAATGGCCTAGTTCGGGTCTGGGTTGCCAGCCAAAGAGTTCGTCTGCTACGATTAAGACGCGTTTTTTATCGCCTGCAATGATGAACCCATACATGTATTCCTCGGCCAACTGAAGAGGCGTAATGGTGTACCCATTGCTCTGAAAACTCTCGCCGTCTGCTAGCTCGATTATTTCGATTAATCCCCTTTGCTGCATAAATTCAAAGCTTTCCCACACGCCGAGTTTACCACGGATATCGGCCGCTACTCGCTGCGGAAAGTAGAGCGGGGTGCACTGTGGGTGCGCTGGCCAATGCACCCAGTCGCCGTTGAGTGCTTCCCACAGGCGCAGGCCCATAACGTGGTCGGGATGCCAGTGGGAGTAGGTGCCGGCGGCTATGCTTGCCACTTGCGAGCGATCCAAAGAGGACAAGATATCTTCTGGAGTATCGACGAGTAGATCGGGGCCATGGACAAAGATGCTAGGACCGCTGCGGCTGTAGGGCACGCCCTGCGTGCGCGCTTGGGTGCAGATAGGGCAGCGGCACAAAGGGCGTGGTGCACTGACGGCGCCACCAGAGCCGAGGATTTCTATGCGCATATGCAGTCTTCGTTGCCTATCGTTAGATGGACAATCTCTTCGTCGTCCACTATTAATATGCTTTGTCCCATGAGATTAATGCCCCTTGTGCGGCTGGTCGTGATCGGGCGCCACTGGTAGAGTGAGGACCACAAGGGTGCCTGTGCCGGGCTGCGATGAAAGCGTCAACTCGCCGCCGCAACCCTCTGCAATGGCGCGGGCGATACTCAGCCCCAAACCGGCTCTCAACTCGGACGATCGCGTGCTGAAGAACGGTTCGAAGGCGCGCTCTTGTAATTCTTCTGCTATGCCGTCGCCGTCTTCGGCTATAGACAGGGTCACCCGATTTGGAGCTTCAGCCGCCGTGCGCACCGTTATTTTCCCGCTGCGCTGCTCGCTCTCTTCAATGGCATCTCTGGCGTTGAAGAGTAGGTTGAGCAGGACTTCTTCTAAATCTTCTTTTGCCATGAGCACGGGGGGCAGGTTATCAGAGGTCTCCACGCTGAGGTCGATGTTGTGCGTGCGCAGTTGCGTCTGCAGCAGGTCCAGTGTCTGCCGTGCCACGGCATTGACGCACACCGGCGCCGTCGTCGGTTTTGCATAGGCGAAGTGTCGCACGCTGTTGATAATGTGCACCATGCGTTCAGCTTGTTCGATCATGGGTTTTAGATGCTGAAGTATTTCTTCGCGCGAAAAGTCGCGTCCCCGTTCTATACTGAGCTGTAAGAACTCTGCTTGACCAATAACACCTGTCAGAGGTTGGCTTAGTTCGTGAGCCATGCCAGTGGCCATATGTCCAAGGGTGCGCGTGCGTCCTGAGAGCAGGTTTTTTTCGCGCAATTCAGTTAGATCGTGTTCTGCCTGCTGACGTGCGGTGCGCTCTGCTTGTAGGAGCGCCGCTAGGTCCTGAGCTTCACTCTCTCGGTTTTCGTCTCTGTTTGCCATTATTTTAGTTGCCCCGCGCCGTGCTCTCATCGATTGGCAGTGTGATCGTAATGGAGGTTCCTTGTCCAGGGGGCGATTGTATTTCTATGCGACCGCTGTGTTCTTCGACGATGGTACGCGATATCGATAGCCCCAGGCCGGTGCCTTTGTCCGGATATGTCAATGAGCTTTGCATACACTTGTATCAACCGCTGATGAGTGCGTGTGTCATTTGGCTCTTGATCGGGCTCGTTTAACTCGTTGGTTTATGAATGGGATGACATGGTCTCATCTTTATAGATGGAGGTCGGCGAAATCGAGATACTGCTGCCAGTCGAAATCCGTCACATCGTGGGCGCCCGAGCGCACGTGATAGGCGATACGACCTAGGCTGGCTTGGTCGAGGGCGAGCATTTGGCTGGCCGGTAGGCCCTCGCCGCTTAGGAGGCGGTAGACTGAATCGGCGTGTAGGGCTCCTAGGAACTCGCCGCGTGGATCGGACCAGCGGTCCTCGTTGGCGCTGGCTATGTAGACGGGGCGTGGAGCGGCTAGTGCAATGAGCTGGTGTTGATCGATGGGCAGCGCGTCTTCGCCGTGGTTGTAGAGGCGGAAATTATTGCAAAACCAGTGCGGGAAAACGCGGTTGACGCGCTCGACGGTCTCGCCGTAGCATCGGCGCGAAAGCGCGGCACCGCCGCAGCCCGACTCGTTGGATATGATGAGGGCGAAGCGCTCGTCGCAAGCAGCGGCCCACAGCGCCGTTTTTCCCAAGCGCGAGTGGCCCATCACGGCGACGCGGCGTTGATCGATTTCGGCATCTGTTGCGAAATAGTCCATAGAGCGGCTCAGCCCCCAAGCCCAGGCACCAATGCTGCCCCATTCGTCGTCGCGGGGCTTTTCCTGACCCTTTTGGTAGAAGAGTGGATGGATGCCGTTCTGGTAGCCGTCGTCGTAGTCGGGATCGAGATCGCCGCAATAGGCGGTGGCTAAGCCGTAGCCGCGCGCGATGATTTCTTCGATAGCCCAGCGGTTTTGTGCCGATCCGCGCGCATCTTCTGTCGAGCGATGGTCGACCACGCCCGTGCCATCGCGGACCCACTCTGTCGAGAGGCGGATCGCCGGATCGTCGTGTACCGTGTGGTTGCCGCCGAAGTTTAGGCCTAAGAAAAGGGGGACGGGGCCGGTGGCATGGCGCGGCAGGTAAATGAGTAGGTCCATTCTCGGCCCGTCTGCGCCGGTGAAGTGGGCCGAGACCTGGCGGCGAGTTGCTTGGCCGGCGAGTGCTTCCCCTTCTTCAAAAACGACAAAGCGCGTGTCTTTGAGCGGACCGGGCATAGAACCAAAGACGTGTTGGGCAAAGAGGGAGAGCGTTTCCGGTCGTCGTTTTTGTCGCCACGTTTTGGCATCGAGCACAGGGGTGCCATCGGTACAGACGAGCGGATCGGGCAATTCGTAGGTGGGTACTAATGATTCGTCGTAATTGGCTTCGTTCATTGCGGTTCTCCTCATGGTTTATAAACACCTAATGAACGATGAGAAAAGCCGCGTGACAACTCGTGTGTTTTTAGTGTGGTTTAGTGCCCGAAGCGATAGGCAAATGATAGCCAGGGAATGGGGAATCCCTCTTTGAGTATTTCGCCGATGAGGATAATGCCGAGATCGGTCGAAAGGTTTTGCCCAGAAAAACGCAGCGCAAGGGCAAAGGGCTGTTCCGCGAGGCCTACATCGCCGCCGATGAGCCAATTTTCTGAGACTAAACTGAGGTTGGGCGAGAGCCGCTTATGACCCCCTATGAGCAGGATCAGATGTTCGGCAAAATTGGTGCCTTCACCACTTTCTCTGGCGTAGCCCAGCCCTAGTCCCAGCGTCAGGCTGCGCCGGTTGTCGCCGCGTGTAGCGACGGCGAAGGCAATGCCGGCGGCTCCTTCGCCGGGGTTAAAACCGTGCAATGTGCCGATGGCGATGGCGCTTTTTCTGGTGCTGTAGAGCGTGACTTTGGGGGCGATAGTAAAGAGTTGTTCGTCGATGGCGATACCGGGTAGGATACTTAGGCCCGCCGTCAGGCCGAGGTGGTTGCTGAGACCATAGCTGATACCGGGAAAGAACACGTAATAGTCGGAGAAATAACCGCTGTGTCGACGCAGTGGACGCGCCGTTGGTGCAAATATAAGGCGCGTATTGTCGGGGTTGGAAAAGGTCGGGCGCGGCTTGTTGTTCAAGGGGCGAATCGTGGCGATGTTTTTGCGCGGCACTTTTATTTCGAGACCGTTTTCTATAGTGATAATTAGGCTGGTCTCGTCTTCGCTGACAAGGGTGCCTTCGAGTCGGGTGCCGTCTTCGAGTGAGATCGAGACGGAAGAATCGGTCCGAGCTGGGGCGGACTGAGCGGTCGATGCACCAGCCCATAATAAAAGCACGCAGGCGAATAGTGAGTACATAAAATATCCTAGGTCGCAGTGGTTCTATGAATATAGGTAAAGACGTGAAATGCGGTGCTATGGTTGGTTTACTACGTCGCAATTTTATAGTTTTAACACCATCAATATAAAAGTGCAGAGCGCGTTGGTGGTTAGCGGATGGGTAAATGAAAGGAAGGTCGAGCACTGTGGATGTTTTACTGTGTTGTTATAGCGTTTGGCTACGAGTAGACCGGTGGCTAAGTGGCTAAGCTCAAGCTGGGTTTTCTCGCCTCGCACGGCGGCTCCAATTTACAGGCTATTATCGATTCCTGTAAAGAGGGGGCACTCAATGGGGTGGCGCGCGCGGTCATCAGCAATAGTTCGCGCTCCGGTGCGCGTACTCGCGCAGAGAACGAGGGGGTTCCATTCTATTATCTGAGCAGTGTGACGCATCCCGATCCGGCTGCGTTGGACGCGGCCATTTTGGCGGTGCTGCAGACGCGCGAGGTGCAGGTAGTTTGTTTGGCGGGTTATATGAAAAAGTTGGGTGAGCGGACGCTGGCAGCCTATCGCGGCCGCATTCTCAATATCCATCCTGCGCTGCTGCCCAAATATGGCGGCCGCGGCATGTACGGCATGCGCGTGCACGAGGCGGTGTTGGCGGCCGGGGAAAGGGAGAGTGGCGCCACGGTGCATTTGATCGACGGAGAATACGACCACGGACCAGTACTGGCGCAGGAGGCGGTACCAGTGCAGGCGGGGGATACGCCAGAATTATTGCAGGGGCGCGTATTGCAGGTAGAGCATCGATTGTACGCGGCTACTCTACAGAAAATAGCCGACGGACGCATTGTGCTGGAAGACTTCTTATAAAGGGGCGGCAGCTTCCCTATTCGAGCCAAGAGGTAAAAACGGCTTCGACATTTTCAGATTTATTTTCTTTGCCCCACTCACACTGGGCTATGAGGCCGCCCGTGCCGTTATCTAGTGCCGTGCGCACTCGGTTTACAGCGGCCTGCACTTCCTCTAAGCTGCCAAAGGGCAACACATGCTGGCGGTCGATCTCGCCCCAGAACGTGATTTTCCCTTTGTAGAGGCGGCCCAATTCTTCAATGTCCATGCAAAAGAGCTGCGAGTTGAGGGCGTCGACGCCGACCTCGATTAGGTCGGCGTAAATGGCTTCGATCTGGCCGTCGGAGTGGAAGAACACGCGCTTGCCCGCCGCGTGGATTAGGTCGCAGTAGTCCTTGTAGAGCGGTTTAAAGATCTGCTTCCACATATCGGGGTGGATCAGCAGCGATTGGCCCGATCCCCAGTCGTCCATCAGCATGATGGCGTCGACGTCGGTGCGCGTCCAGTTCTCTATCTCCTTCATATAGAACTCGTGGATCATCTGCAACAAGGTGCGCAACTCTTGGGTGCCATAGGCCAATTCCATAAAGACATTCTCCGATCCGCGCACAAATTGCAGCCTTTCGAAGGGGCGCGCGCAGACACCGGAGACCATAAAGAGATCGCTCGCCGCGCAGCTGCGATCGATTTCGCCGATCTCGATGTTGTTGACTAGATCCCACGGCGGCTGGTAGCTAGCAAGCTGCGACCAATCGCTTATGGCAGGCTTCTTTACCTCGCCGATGATACCGGGCTCGGCGGTGTGCCAGAGGCTGCCCCACTCATCGGTATAACGGCCAGCTTTGGCGAAGATCGACAGCCCTTCACTCGCCGATCCGGGCGAGAGTT
>JBLHGI010000109.1:0-16630 GCA_047616505.1 Planctomycetota bacterium | reverse complement strand
GCGTTCTGCGTCAGTTAAAGGGTATTGCAAGTGATTTGGGCGACTTAGTGGCCGATGCAAAAGAGCAAAGTGTAGCAGGGACGGGCGAACTCGAGCGCAATGTCAACCGCTGGATTGCGGCTAAGCGCTACTTGATCGATTAGAGCTCTGCATTTCTCTACTCGTATCTATCGCATCGCCCGATAGCGCATTGAGCTTCTCGGTAGCCAATTCCGCTTAACGAGTACCTTCTCTTCGTGGTTTGCGCGCTTGACGTCCCTTCCTGTCCACCATATACTGAAAATCGAGCGCAATCCAGTAAAATAAATCAACTATCGACGACACTAATAAAGGAATAACACCATGATCAAATTGGGCGCTAACTCCGTGCTCTTCGCCGGTTTCGATATAGAAACAGCGTTTAAGTATATCGCCTGGGCCGGTTATGATGGCATCGAGCTTTCGGCAATTAAAGGCATGTGCGAACATCTCGAACTGGACAAGTGGAAAGAGCAGGCCAACCAGATCAAAGAGTTGAGTGAGCAACATGGTTTGGAATTGCTCGCCATGGAAGAGACCGCCCTCGACGAAGAGCGTTTGGAATGGGCCTTTGCCGCGGGTGCCGAGATTGGCATCCCGGTGATCAACGTGGGGCCGGGCGGCAAGAGCGATGCCGAGGGAGACTTGGAAACGCAGACTGCCCTGTTGGCGAAGATGGCTGATCGGGCCCACGAGCACGGCGTTACGCTCTGTGTAAAAGCGCATGTCGGCGCGTGTATCTACAACACGCCGACGACGCTGCAGGCGATGGCGGCCATTGATTCTCCGGGTTTTGGCATCGACATGGACCCGAGTCATATTCACCGTGCTGGCGAGAATCCGGTGGATGCGTTGGGCGCGGTTATTGGGCGCGTCAAGCACGTGCATATCCGGGACTGCGCGGTGGCCGAGGGCGGACCGGGAGCACCGGAACTGCAGGCTTGTGGACGTGGCCAGATCGATCTAGCCGGTTATGTGCGGGTCCTGCACGAGGCGGGAATAGACGTGGCGGCGAATCTCGAAGTAATTGGCGCCACGGAGTACGATTTGGGGCAAGTTGCCACCATCGCGGCAGAGAGCCGTGGTTACTTAAACGCCTGTCTGAAAGCGTGCGGCGCGCGCTAGGAACGAGTCGATTATGAAACGGGCTCTATCGATACTACTGCTCTGTGTTTTGGCGGCGGTGGCGAGCGATGCGCAGACGCGCTCGCAAGAAGAAGTATCGGGCGAAGCGCTGAAGCTCTTTAACACCATTATGAGTCCCTATTGTCCGGGGGCGCTCTTAGCGGATTGTACGAGTTCCAAGGCGGGAGTATTGCGCGACAAAATCCGCGCCGATCTGGCGCGCGGGCGTGACCCGGAGGAAATTGTCGACGAGTTAATAGTCGATTATGGTCAGCAAGTGCTCGGTGCTCCACCGCTAGAAGGCGCCGGTATAGCAGCGTGGGTTCTGCCCATTCTGGTGCCGGTGGCTGGGCTGTGGTATATCTATAGCTGGTTGGGGCAGCGGCGCGTCGTCGTTGCGGAACAGACGGCAAAGCCCGTGCACGAACACGACGAGCGTCTGCGGGAAAAGATGCGCGCGGAGTTAGAGCAGTATAAATAGGTTATGCGCGCCTTTGTCGGCATGCGTTTGCCGGATGCGGCCGCGCAAGAGCTGGGCTGGCAAGCTGAAGCGCGTGCCTTTCGCCCCCATCTGACGTTGGGGCGGGTGCATGCGGCACGAGAGTTACCTATGGGCGATGAGATACTGGCGCTGCCGGATCTGTCTTTTATGGCAGTTGAGGTGGAGTTGATCGAGAGCCGCTTGCACAAGCGAGGAGCCCAATATCATATGTTGTACCGGGCTAGATTGGGAGGGGGATAGTGGGCAGGTGGTCTCGTATGCGCGCTGGCTGTTTTTTTAGTCGAGCGGTCTGAAGAGGCCGAACGAACCCGTATATCCGTGTAGGTGCGTGTCTTGGCCGATGGGGCCGATTTCACCATTGCAGAAAAAGCCGGTCAGCGGCACGTCGCCGACTTTGTCAAAAAAGGCGTTGGATTCGCGATTGGCTTTGCCGAAGAGCTGCTGGCCGCGGCCCATACAGGTAAAGAGTAGGGCACCGGCCGGCTGCCATGCTTCGCGGCAGTAGCGATTTAACAAGAGCTCGAGGTCTTCCTCGGCTGCTTCCGAATCGCGCAGGTGAAATTGCACCGTCTGCCCGGGGCGCAAAATGTCGCCGATGCCGAGATATCCTTTTTCATGATCCATATGTACGATATTGCGCATGAGGAAGTCTTCGGGCTCTAACTCGTCTTTGAGCTCGGTGCTGGCCACGCCGAGAAGCAAGCCGTGGCGCATGCGACTTTGGTCTGCTTCTGGCAGGCTGTGGTAGAGGTCGGCCAAGACCTGTGAGGCGGGGCGGTCATTTAGTTGGAATAGCAGGTGCTCTTCACAGGTGCTGGCTGTCATCGGCTGGCCGATGGGGCGGCAGCCGCGGGCGACGAGTGTGTCGACCTGCAGATTCCCTTGCAGGGCGATGCCGACGAGTCCGCTGTTGTGTAGGGCACCGTCTAAGAAGAGGGCATTATGCTCGGGAGCGGAAGCCAAACCGCCAATCTGCGTGCAGCTTGGATAGGCGAAGTCGAGCCCGGCTAATAAAGGACGCGGGTCAAAAGCCGGCGGGCCGGCCAGATTGGCCAGCAGCACAAAGTTCGTAGGTTGATCGCGCTCGGCTCCGACCAATTCAGTCCAGGCATCTGGGCTGGCGTCGGCGTTGGGATACTGGTTGTCGGTGGCGTGAAAAGGATAGAGTTCGACGCCGGGTAGATAGGCGGCGCAGAGCACGAGGGCCGGCCCATTTTCTTTCTCGTATCCACCGCCGACTAATCCCGCACCGCTGCAGCCAATGCTGGCACGTGGCGAAAAATACGCGCTAACGCGCTGGGCAATTTGCAAATAGTTATCGCTGTGGTGGGACGAGGCGAAGACGCATACCAAGTCGGGGCGGCGACCGTCGAGCTGTTGGTCTATTGCGCGTTTGAGTTCGGTAAGGGCGGCACTGGTCGCTGTGGTGGTCGAGAGGGCTGAAGCCCAAATCATAGGTGTTCCTTTTTTCTGTATATAAACAAATATTGCGGCGGCTGACAATTCTGAAGAAAATAGTCGTTTGCAAAAAGGAGTCGTACAATGGCTGGTAGACCCTATATCCTAGCAGAGACCAATTGGCAGGCGGTAAAAGAGACGGACTACGATGTGGCAGTGTTGCCCTGGGGGGCGACTGAAGCGCACAACTACCACTTGCCCTATTCGACCGATGTGGTACAATGCGATGAAATAGCCGCCGAGGCGGCGCGTTTGGCCTGGGGCGAAGGGGCTAAAATAATCGTGCTGCCAACGGTGCCCTTTGGCGTCAATACGGGACAGCTCGATGTCAAGCTCGATATCAATATGAACCCCTCGACGCAATTGGCAGTACTCGGTGATGTAGTTGCGGCGTTAGAGCATCAGGGGATCGATAAGCTGTTGGTGATGAACGGCCACGGCGGCAACGATTTTCGCCAAATGATTCGCGAGTTGTTGCCCGAATACGAAGTGTTTATCTGCTGCATGGACTGGTTTTCTGCAGCAGACGAGGGAATCTTCGAATACGGTGGCGACCACGCCCACGAGATGGAGACGAGTCTCATGCAGCACCTGCGGCCCGACTGGGTGCTGCCCTTAGACCAAGCTGGTGACGGCCGCGAGCACGCCTTTAAGATGCGGGCGCTACGCGAGGGCTGGGTGTGGACACAGCGCGATTGGTTAAAGGCGTCCGACGATACAGGCATTGGCGACCCACGTGCCTCGACGGCGGAAAAAGGCCAGCGCTGCTTAGAGCAGGTTGCGGAGAAAATCTCTTCGTTTTTGGTCGAGTTGGCGGCGGCCGATTTATCTGATTTATACGAGAAATAGAAAGCCATGTCGTATTACGCTTTTACCATACCGGGCTTAGAGGGAATCACGGCACGAGAAATTACCGATCTAGGTGGGCGCAGTCGCGAGCGCCGGCGCGGCCTAGTGTTCTTTGAGTGGGACGGCGATCCCGCCACTTTGCTGCATTTGGGCACTGCCGAGGATGTCTTTGCGCTGGTGGCGCGCGAGCCGGTCTCGTTAGAAAAAGAGGGTTTGGAGCAGATCGGGGCGTTGGTCGAAGGGGCAGGTGCTTGGGATGTAGCACTGGCGGCGCTGCACAGGGCGCAGCCGCGCCGGTCCAAACGCGTGCGTTTTCGCGTCGTGGCGCAGCGGCACGGCGGTGGTCAGCGCTACGTGCGCAAGGAAGTAGATCGACAGGTGGGAGAGGCGGTGGCACAGCGCTTTCCCTCTTGGAAAGGAGTGGATGAGGATGCGGCGGTAGAGGTGTGGATATTGGAGGAAAACGGCGAGGCGCTCTGTGGCGTGCGGCTATCCGATCGCACGATGCGCCATCGCACCTACAAAAAGAGTAGTATCGCCGCCTCGCTGCGGCCGGTGATAGCCCGTGCTATGGTGACGCTGACAGAGCCGAAAGAAGAAGACGTGTTTCTGGACCCGATGTGTGGAGCGGGTACCTTGCTGATTGAGCGCGGTGAGAGCGGGCGTTACCGGCAACTACTCGGCGGCGATATTCGCGAAGAGGCTCTTGATGCGGGGCGCAGCAATATTGGTCCGCGCTACAAGCCGATTGAACTGCGCGTGTGGGATGCCTGCCAATTACCGTTGGACATGGGCAGCGTTAGTGCGGCGGCCTGTAATTTACCCTTTGGCAAAAAGGTCGGGGAGAAAAGCGAGTTAAAGGTCCTCTATGCACGCTTTATGCCGGAATTGCGGCGCGTGGTGACGCCGGGGGCTGTGGCCGTTCTGATGACGAGTGAGCGCGTCTGGTTGGAACAAGCCATGGCTGGAGGTGATCACTTCTACTGCGAGCGGCTGTTGCCGGTATGGGTATTGGGACAGAAGGCTTTTCTTTTTAAACTGCGGGCAATTTAATGCCTTACGACTGCGCTACAATCGCAGAGACCACATAGTAAGTATATAAAATCAGTATATAAAAGAGGGTACTAGTATGGGTGAGTTTACGGATAAAAATGTGATTGTCACAGGGGGTGCCAAAGGCATTGGCGCTGGTATAACGCGGGCCTTTGCCGGCGAGGGCGCGCGCGTGGCCTGTGTCGATGTCGATGAGGTGGCAGGAGCAGCGATCGCAACGGAAGGGGAAAGCCTGAGCGGAGAGATTCGCTTTGTGTCGGCGGATGCCTCTAGCGGGGATGCCTGTAAAGAACTATGCGAAAAGGTGATAGCCGATTGGGGCGGCATCGATGTCGTATGTAATAATGTCGGCATCCAGCCGGTATCGAGTTATTTACCGGCGCACGAATTGCCCGACGAGATGTGGGACCGCATCCTCGACGTCAATCTCAAGAGCGCTTTTCTGATGACTAAACACAGCGTGCCGAATATGATGGCGCGCGGTGGTGGTGTCATTATCAACACCGCGAGCGTGCAGGGGCTGCAATCGGCGCTGGGGGTCTCGGCCTATGCGGCGAGCAAAGGGGGAATGCTCTCGCTGACCCGGCAGCTTTCTTTGGAATACGCCCAGCACAATATTCGCGTGATGGCGGTGAACCCCGGCGGCATCGACACGCCTTTAGTCGACGAGCTGGTAGAGGCCATTGGCCAGGATCGGGCCGAATTTGAGAAGGGTTATGCCAAAATTCATCCAATAGGCCGCTTTGGCGTGCCGGCAGATATCGCCCATGCCGTACTCTTTTTGGCCAGCGAAAAGGCCTCGTTTATGACGGGGTCCTATATGAACGTCGACGGCGGTCTAATGGCCAAGGGTGCCTGGGCGGCGATAGAGGACGAACTGGACGAGTAATTAGGCCGTCGCGGCTCCTTTATAAGCTTCTATGATATCGATAATTAGTGCGATATCGTGTTTGACCTCTGTAAGCGGCGTGCGCGGTATTTCGCCCTGCGTGATACAGGCGTGAAAGTGTTTCAGTTCGCGCACAAAGGGGCTTTCCCATGCTATAGCGGGGTGTTCGCGCACGGGGGCGTTGTCGTTGTCGAGACGCTGCACTTCTAAGGTCGAGAGAATGCCGCGCGAAAAGCCCGTTGGGTAGGAGAGCAAGACGCGACTCTCGTCACCGCAGATTTCTAGTGTCTCCTTAAACTCGCGCACATTGAGTAACTCGACCCAGGTGGCTGCACAGCGCGCTCCGCTGGCATACGAGAACACGGTGTTGATGCCCCAGCCGTCGTTCCAGATTTCGGTGCTGACTACTTTTTCGGGCACGCCTAAGATGGCGCGTAGGCCGTAGAGGTCGTGGATCATGCTGCCGGATAGATGGCCGAAGGCGCTGCGCACGGTGTCGGAAACGTCGCCTATTGCTTGCTGCACGGCGGCCGCGCGGGCACGGCGCGTGTATTCGATGGCCGTCGCTGGAATATCGTCGGCGCGCAGCAGGCGGAAATGCGCTAAGTGATGCGAGTTGTTGGTGTGCAGGTGATTGATTTGCGCGTAGCGTATGGCGCTCATCTGCTGTGCTTGGTTTTGGGCCAATTCAAAGGCTGGGTCGTAGACTTTCATATAGGCGGCCATGCCGATGGTATTGGCACGTTGCTGTGCGCTCAATATCTCGTCGGTTTCTTGCAGCGAAAAGCAAATGGGTTTTTCTATCAGCACGTGTTTGCCGGCTTCAAAAGCGGCGACGGCTGCCGCCGTCTTAGGGTCTGTGTGACAGAGTAAAACGGCGTCTATATCGGCTGCTAATAATTCGTCGAGATGATTCGTGTGGCGAGGTATATGGAACTTTTCGGCGACGGCCGCTGCGAGTGTCGCCGAGAGGTCGCAGACGATCTCTACGGAGAACTCTTCGCGCAGCGTGTCGAGGTTGGGCAGGTGTTGTACTTGTGCGACTGCGCCGCAGCCTACGATGCCTAAACGGACTTTCTGCATTTTTTGACCCTTTGTTATGTGCTAAATAATGTGACTGGCTAGAGTGCGGGTCGTTCGGTCATTGCCCCGCCGATTTTTTGCCCAAGACCACGGGCCTACCCCCATCGCTTCGCTGGCGCTTTTACACCCGGAGGGTGCCGACTCCCGACCGCCCCACCACGCGGCCTTTTTTCAGCCCACCACCCCGGGCAAAAAATCTCTGGGACAACGCCCGACCTATGGGCCTTCTATGGTGACTCTTTTTTCTTCTCAGGAACTAGGGAAATATATAAAACTCGTTTAAGGTGGAGGGGGTGTTGGTAAAAAAGGTTATTGCTGTCTGAGGCCCGCAGGGCCGAGTTGCAATGTTCTTGTTTTACCAACACCCCCTCCACTGCCTACCAGCTCAATTATCTATATATCTACTTCAACCCACCTTGCCAGCACGTGGCGCCAAAGCATTCCATACGTCAGACAGACTGTAGAGGTCTTTATACGTATCGCGCAGACCGTGCCACATCGTATCGCGCAGACGCGAAGCCTCGTCCTCGTCACCGGCGGTCAAAGCAACTTTGAGTTTCTCGCCGAGATCTTTTTGCGCGTTGGCATGCGCGCGTGCGCTCTGTGCCACTTTTTCGGCACGCTCAGCAACTCGGTCTATT
This sequence comes from Planctomycetota bacterium, assembly GCA_047616505.1. Classification (GTDB taxonomy): domain Bacteria; phylum Latescibacterota; class UBA2968; order UBA8231; family UBA8231. The sequence continues at coordinate 9,012 of JBLHGI010000109.1, read as the reverse complement.
AGCTCTTCAACGGGAGTCGTCGCATCCGTCTCTACATCGTAGTTCTTCGAGGCGATAAAGCGCGTAGCGTGGCGCGTGCCGTCGGGGTCGCGGCCCGTATGCGTTGGTTGGATATGCGGGGTGACGGAGAGATACATAAAGACGGGTTCGTCGCCTTTGTTGCGCACTTGATGAATTTCGTCAGCTACGGCGAAGCAGAGTTGGCCGGGGCCCACGACCTGTTCGTCGCCGTCGATATAGAAGTGCAGGTGACCTTGGAGTATAAAAAATATCTCATGCCCCAGATCGTGGCTGTGCATGCCGTGCACCTCGCCGGGTTCAATACGCAGAAAACGGGCGCGAATATGTGGTGTAACCAGCAGGTTTTTTAGGTCTTCGCGATAATCGAAAATTTCAAAGCTCATGAGCTGTGCTCCTCGTCGTTATATCAGCGGCTAAAGGTGGAGTTGCCGAAGAGTTGGTCCTGCCAATAGGTGTCGGGCGTTAAGAGCAGGGGGCGGCCGTTGTGGCGCAGGCGAAACTGTAGATAGGAGCTGAGTTGCCCCGTTTCGGCGGCGATGAGCTGGGGCTGAAAAAGCGCTGGATTCAGTAGGGGCAGGCGCGGAAATTCGTCGATCTCTAGGCCGCGTTCGGTGGATATATTGGCCATTTCAGCGGCCAAGTGAAGGGCGGTGTCGAGTCCGCCGAGTTTGTCTATTAGACCGTGCTCTAAGGCGCGTTGACCACTCCAGACGCGACCGCGTGCCAGCTCTTCTGCCTCAAAGGGGCGCTTGTCGCGGTTGGCGGCCACTTTGGCAACAAAATCGCCGTAGAGGCTGCGGATGGCGCGTTCGGCACTCGCTCTTTCTTTCTCTGTTAGATTGCGGTCGGGCAGCGGCAGGCCGATGAGTGGTAGGACCATGCCAAAGGGCAAGTCGGCGTGTTTACCCGCCTGCACGTGATCGGTCGACAGGCCAATTTTTTCCTTTAGCCCCGCATTGTAGATCCAGCCGCCGATGACGCCGATCGAGCCCGTGATGGTGTTGGGGGCGGCGACGATGGCATCGGCATTCATTGAGAGCCAATAGCCACCAGAAGCGGCGACATAACCTTGGGAGACGACGATGGGTTTGTAGGCGCGGCATTGGCGCACTTCGTCGGCGACTAGGTCAGAGGCTAAGACTTCACCACCGGGCGAGTCTACGCGCAGTACAACGGCGTCGAAACGCGCATCTTCACATACACTTTTGAGTTCAATTGCCAGCGTGCGAGCGTGGATACCGCTGTCTAGGGCGCAGACACCTAGCGCATAGACAATGGCTATGCGCGGTAGTTGCCCCCAGCTCGTAGAAGCTGGGCGTGGGTAGTTTTCGACTTTTAATCCCCGTGCGCCGAGTGTGCGTGTTATATCTTCGATTTGACTCCAGCGCCCCAAGCGATCGACAAGGCCCTTTTTGAGGGCTTCGTGTGCTAAGAACAGCGTTTCTTCGTCGACGAGGCGATCGAATTCCTCGGCATTGATCTGGCGACTGAGGCCAATTTCGCGTCGTGCCAGCGCGTAGAAATCGTCTACTAAAGCCTGGGACTGCTCGCGGTCGGCGCTGGACATTTCAGCGCGTGTAAAAGTCTCGTAGGCCGACTTATAGTCGAAGAAACGCCACTCGTCGACGCCGATACCGAGTTTGTCGAGGGCACCCTTCAAATAGGTGTGGCCGGATGCATAACCTTCGAGCACGAGCATGCCGGCTGGGTCGAGCACGAGGTGGTCGGCGACCGAGGCGAAGTGGTAGGTAGATAGGGTGGCGTAGTCGATATAGATGACGACGCGCTTACCAGCGCTCTGTAATTGGCGCAGTTTTTCGCGCAGTTCCCACGCCATCTCGCGGTTGATGCGCAAGCCCGAGGCGTTAATCGCGATACCGCCTATTTTTTCGTCGCGGCGCGCGCGTTCGATCAATGCGAGCAGATCGACTAGGGTAAGGCTATCGTCGAAGAGAGCGAAGCGACGGTGGCGCACGGGGCCGTTGAGTTCGAGCTGTAAGAAACGACTTGCCTTTGGTGTGAGGCTATTGCCGAGGCTGGGTCTATAGCCGCCGAGGCGAATGGCATAGGTGCTAAAGGCGTGGTGGCGGTCCTCGTCAAAGCGCGACTGCGTGGCGATACCGGCGGCTCCGAGACTGATATTGAGACCAAAGCTGAGCGTGCGGTTGTTGAAATAACGCCCTGTCAGATCTAGTCCGGGCAAAAGGGCGAAACGGCCTCCGGCGCTCCAGAAAGCGTCGCGTCCGCGCGTGCGGGCATAGTCGGCAAAGAGTGTTAGGCGCTCGCTTGCGAGAGGTCGTAGGCCGAGGTCGACGGCTAGCTCGCGCTGGTGTGCATTAAACGTTGAGGTGAAGGTCGTGCCGAGAGATAGACGGGGCTCGGGGCGCCAGAAAACGCCGAGTGCGTAGTGGTTCTTGCGCTCGAAGAAATGCGTATCACCGCTGGAAAACCCGTATCCAAAGCCCAAGCCCAAGCGGCGGTCACCGGCGCTGAACGAGAGTTGGTAGTCGGTCTTTTTTTGTTGCCCCAACTCGCTGTGTAGCATGGCTAAGCCCAAGTGGGGGGCAGCACTGAAAAGTCCCCATTGGCCCTGCTCTGTGCCCTCTGGAGTGGAGGAAAATGCCACGGTGTTTTCGAGTTGTTCCACGTAGTTGAGCAGGGCAGGATTGGCATAGCCGTAGAGCCCGTTGCCAGAAGATGCGGGGGTGCCCAATAGAAATCTTCCGCGCGTGGCATAGGAGGGAAAGGCACTCTGTGCCCATAGTTGAGCAACGGGCAGAAGGAGAAAAAGCAGCGAACATAGAGAGGCGCTGGGGTACATCATATTCTTTTTTTTCATTATTGCCCGTTTTTGGATACTGTTCACTATTTTCTTTGCAGCAAAGAGGCGCAATGGCGTGGCGTGGGTTGGTTGTTTTTCGACCTTTAGTTTTATTTAGGAGTATGTAAAAGCTATGCTTATGAAAGAACGTCAAACTTCATCTGTCAACTGGAAATAGGATAATATCATGACGGAAAAAATACCCCGCCTGCCCGATGCACATCTCGACAATGCACGTGCGTTGATCGCCGAGAACCGCAACAAGAAGAACTGTAAGGTCTGTTACGATCGCGGTTTTGTAGGCACAAACCAGGACAATATGTTAGTGCCGTGCGGCAAGTGTGTCGATTCGGAAGCGGTGATGAAAGCCTGGCGTGGCTATGTGCGCGACAACGAGGAGTTGAGCGCGCTCTACGGCGACTACTTCGAAGAGGAAGAAGGAGAAGCAGGAGAAGAAGGGGGCGAAGAGGAAAAGGTAGAAGCCGCCGGCGAAGAGGAAGAAAAATAATGCCGGCTTGCTCAAGATAGAAAAATAGGTCGCTCGGGGGGATTCAATCGATGAAGAGGCTAATATCGCCCTTGCCTTCGCGCAGCACTTCGGCGCGGTCATCTACTAGGGACACGACGCTGGAGGGTTGTACGGGTAGCGAGCCACAGTCGAGGATGAGGTCTACCATATGCCCCATTTTTTCTTCTAGTTCCCAGGGGTCAGTGATGACGTCCTGTTCCGAAAAATTGGCGCTGGTACTCAGGATGGGTTCGCCCAATGCTTTGACTAGAGCCAGCGGCACAGGGTGGTCGGGAATGCGCAGGCCGACCGTTTTTTGCCGAGTCGTTAACAGGCGCGGTGTCTCGCGCGTGGCGGGCAATATAAAGGTGTAGGCACCGGGAAGGCATTGCTTGAGCATGCGATGTGCGTAGTTCGAGACGCGCGCGTAGCGGCTGACATCTGCTATGTCGGAGCAGACGAAGGACATCGGCTTTTTGCTGTCGCGACCTTTGATGCGCTGCACGCGCTCGATGGCGCTTTTGCTGGTGATATCGCAACCGATCCCGTATACCGTATCGGTGGGATAGATGATCACACCTCCTTGGCGCAGGACGTCGACGGCGCGCTGTATATGACGCCCCTTGAGGTGCTCGGGATCAATTGTCAATGTGGTGGCCATAGCTCTTTCCTCTTACGGTCTTTCGTTGTCTATTTTTTCTACCCAGGCCTCTACTACGGCGTCTACCATAATTTGGCCCTGTTCTGGGCTGGCTGTCCAGCTGTTTTTTTCTTCGTGCTGGCGGCAGTACCAGGGGGCGTCGTCGTCTAACTTATCTTGTTCGACTAGCTCTGGGCGAGTGGCTAAGAGGAACGAAGTTTCGTTGAAGCCGGCGTGGTCGCCACCGGCCGGCGGGCTGGCGGCCGGTAAAATCATTGGCTGTACTTCGATGCGGCCCCAGATGCCGCCGACTTCTCGCATCGTCTCTTCCTTGCCCCACCAGCCGCGCGGATAGCCTTTTTCCAGTACGCTCTCAAAGGTCAGTTCGGCGGCGGCTTTTTTGAAGGCCAGCGCCAGTGGCGCTTCCATGCCCTGGTGCATGATAGAGATGTAGATCTTGCAAAAACCCATTTCGCGAAAATTTTTCAGGATGCTCTTTACATAGCGGCCAAAGGCGTCGTAATCGGGATCGATCGTGCCGTCTTCAGGGCCGCCGAGCGCGTAGCCGGTGGGTCCGTAGTCGAAGGAGGGGGCAATGGCACAGGGCGTGCGCGCGGCAATGCGCGCACAGATTTCTTCGACGATGATCGTATCGTGGCCGATGGCCATGTGGGGGCCGTGTGTTTCGACGCAGCCGGCCGGCACCAAGAGCGGGTGTCCGTTCTCGACGTAGTGGTGTAGTTGGTGCGGGCGCATGTGTTTGAGTTCCATCGCGGTCTCCCTGCATTTTGCGTTGCGAAAGGGCGCTGAGTAATATAACGCAAGAGCTGTTATTTAATCCAGGAGTCATATGGCACACACAGTGGTTGGCACAGCGGGTCATATCGATCACGGTAAGACCCTATTGGTAAAGGCGCTGACGGGCACGGATACGGATCGGGCACCGGAGGAAAAGGCACGCGGTATTACGATTGAACTGGGCTTTGCCTTTTTGGGCGAGCAGATCACGATTATCGACGTGCCGGGCCACGAGCGCTTTGTCAAGACGATGGTAGCTGGAGTGAGTACGATCGACGTGGCCCTATTGGTTATTGCGGCCGACGACGGCATTATGCCGCAGTCGCGCGAGCATCTCGACGTGCTGCAATTGTTGGGCATAGAGCGCGGTATTATTGCGCTTAACAAAGTCGATATGGTCGATGAGGAATGGTTGGAATTAGTCGAAGACGAGGTGCGCGATTTTGTGCAAGGCACTTTTTTGCAAGAGGCCGATATTCATCGTGTTTCGGCGCAGAGCGGTGAGGGAATTGACGGACTGCGCGCAAATATAGAGAAGATGGCAACGGCTACCCCGGCGCGACAGGTCGATCCGCCGTTTCGCCTGCCAGTCGATCGCGCCTTTGTAGTAAAGGGCTTTGGCCTGGTGTGCACGGGAACGCTTATCGCCGGCGAGCTCAACGAGGGGGAGGTGGTCGAGGTTTTGCCAGCGGGCGAGAACGCACGAGTGCGCAATTTGCAGATGCATGGGCGTTCGGTAGAGCGAGTGGGAGCCGGGGATCGCGCCGCCGTAAATTTATCGGGTATAGATCACGAGAAAGTGCAGCGCGGCGACGTGCTGATGGCCGCTGGGCTCTTCAAGGCTACGAGTATGCTCGATGTGCGCCTGCGCCTGTTGCCCTCATGCGTGGTCGAATTAGAGCAGCGCGCGCGGGTGCGGTTGCATATGGGGACGGCTGAGGTGTTGGCGCGTGTTGTATTGCTCGATTGCGATATACTGCTGCCGGGTGGCGAGGCTTTGGCACAGCTGCGTCTGGAGACACCGCTGTGCGCCGCCTGGGGAGATCGCTTTGTAATGCGTCGTTACTCACCGGCTCTGAGTATCGGTGGTGGCACGGTACTCGATCCGCGTCCGCTAAAGCATCGGCGCGCAGACGAGGATACCTGCGTTCGTTTGCGCGCGTTGGAAAATGACGACCCGCTCGCTGTAGTTGAAGCCTTTTTGCTCGGGGCTGGGGACCGGATGGTAGCGCAGAGCGAGTTGGTCGGCAAACTAGCTCTTTCCGTGCGTCGAGTCGGTGAGTTGCTTGCGCACTTAGAGCGGGACGGGCGCATTGTGCAAGTGGGTGCCGAAGGGGGGCGTTCGCTGCTGCATGTGCATGTGCGCGAAATGTGGGAGGGACGCATACAGGCGGCGTTGGCCGCCTATCACGCAGAGTTCCCACTGCGGGTTGGGCTGCGGCGCGAGGAATTGCGTCAGCGCAGCGCGCGCTATGCGCAGACCGAGCTTTTTGATCAGGTGCTCGTCCATATGGAAAGCGCGGGGGGGATCGTTATTACGGCGGCCACCGTGCGTGCGTACGGGCACGAGGTCGAGTTTGACGAGGTGGAAGAAGCACTGCGACAACGCGTAGGAGAGGCGGTGCGTACGCGGGATTGGCCGGCGTTGAAGGATGCGGCGGGGCTGGCACGTGAGTTGGCAGTGCAACCCAAGGAGTTGGAGCCGGTATTGGGTGCAATGCAGAGTTTGGGTTCGGTCGTCGTTTTGGAAGGGGGATTGCTCTTACACGCCGATATTGCGGCGGAGGTGCGGGCGAGCCTCGTCGATTATTTGGGCGAAAAAAAGCAGATTACCGTGGCGGAGTATCGCGAGCTGATCAACGGAAACCGCAAGTGTGCGCTGGCGCTATTAGCTCATTTTGATGGCGAGAGGCTGACCGAGCGCCAGGGCGATTTTCGCGTATTGGTGAATAAGAAATAGCTAGTAACTGCGTGCGAATACGGCTTTTACTCACCTTTTTGCGCACTTTGATAACATCGAGGCATCAACTCCATCCTATTTGACCATTTTCCAAAAGCCATCGCGATCTTTTTCGACATAGCGCTTGGCACCACGCTGTAGTGCAGGTGCTATCGAGTTCGAAGCGGGATCGCGGCGAACGATGAGGAATTTTTCTGCATCATCCGGGTCGGCCATAACTTTTTGCGGCACATAGCGACTGCGTCCAGCTACGCGCGTAGCCACGCGTGCGATGCGCACGCCCATCTCGACTTCGTAGGGGGCCAAACCGTCCACTTCTGGACTTTCTCTCTCCTTCTCTTTCTTCTCTATAACTGCAGCGCTGATTGGGGGCTGCAATAGACGTTCGGCATGTTCTTTAGCGGTCGTTTTTTCGAATGCTGTAAGATCGGGGTAGAGGTAGAGCATGCGGCGTTGTAAAAATGCGTCTACTTTTGCGCGCGCCTGAGAGGAGTCTCGTGCGGTTGTTACAATTTCTTTTAGCTGGCGATCGATGCGCAAAATACGCAACTGTTGGAAAAAAGGCGTTTGGCGCGAGGTGTGATCAAGGAGTAGGACGATGCTGAGAAGACCATTGATCACGCCTCTGCGGTGTGCAGCTTCTCCGTCGTTGAGGCGGTCCGACAAAGCGTCGCGCTGTAAATTGCGGAACGCGTCTACAAATGCTTGGGCTGCCGGTGTTTCTAGGTGGCCAGCCTGCTGCAGCGCTTTGCCGTAGGGAGGCAAACGCACGGCGATCATGCTAATTTCCTGGTCGGTGCGATCGGCTATCGATAGCACGCCATCCAGCAGCTCTGGATCGGCCTCTAGTTCGGCGATGGCTGTATCTATGGCTTCGCGGCCGAGTACGGCCGCTGCGTGGCGCAGCAGGAAACGCAGGCTTAGATCGCGGGTTTCGGGCAGTCGGCGCAGTGAGTCGAACAGCTCGAGGTAGTCTACGGTTTCTTCTATGCTCGGGCGCACTTTTTCTTCTATTCTGCTGCGCACGAATGCGCGATCTTGGCGCTTGAGTGGCGCAGCGGTCGAATAGACGCGGCGTAGGTTCTCTGCTTCGCTGAGCGTGATGATGCCCTGTTTTATATAGGTGTCGAGGCGCTCGGGTATTTTTTCGGTTTCTTCGTGGTCGATTTGGCCGCGCAGCTGCTGTTGTTCGCTGTGGCGTTCTTTTATTTCTTCTGTATCCAGCAGGCCTTCGGATATCGCCTGTTGCGCTTCGTAGCCGATTTCTGTTGGCAGAGTTTCCCGCGCTATTTCTCGCTTGGCTGCAAGAGTGGGTTGAGGCCGTAGTTGGATCGACTCTTCGCTAATACTGTTATTGCCGAACTCGCGGTCGCGCTGTTCTTTGGCGGTATTACGCACACAGTTTACTAGGTCGAGATGGCGCACTTCAACGCCAATATGGCGCAGGACATCGCGCATCTGTCCGCTCATAAAGCGACGAATAGCGCTCAGGCCGTGTGCTTCTATATGGGCTGAGCTCCAGCGCAGCTTTTCGCTAGTGGCTAAAAAGGCGCGTGTAATGGCATTTTCTATGCCGTTATGGAGAAACGTTTCCGGGTGTATATCGTTGACCCGGGCGATAATATCCCATAGGTACTTGCGCGTATTTTGGGCGGGAAGAGACTGCGTCAGAGCGGAGTATTCCTCTTCCATGGCATGTAGAAAGGCGCGGTTGGTCATAAGGGCATCCCCGCGCTGTAGGCGCTCGATAATGCGCCGCCAGAGCTGGTGCTGCAGTTGGCTAGAGAGACTATCGGCGGGCAAGTCGACTGGGGAGTCTTCGTAGGCCGATGTGCTGGGCAAGGGGAATGCTATCGTCATAGAGTTAGCGGTTGGGAATTGTATGCCTTAGTACGAGTTTGCCGCGCGCAGTGAGGATCTGTTCGACTTGTCGGGCTAATTCGGCTGGTTCAAAAGGTTTGGCCAACCAGCTGTCGGCCCCCTGGTCCATCGCCTTTGTTCTGTTTTCATCGCTGGCATAGCCGGTGACGACGAGGATGCCGGTATCGCGCATCTGTGGATTGGAGCGGATCAGCTTGCAGACGCGGAAGCCATCGACGTGTGGCATCATTAAGTCGAGCACGACTAGGTCGGGGCGGAAGCGGGCCATTTGCAGCCCTGCCTCAAAGCCGTCGTTGGCCGTGCACAGTTCGTAGGGGGCTTCGTGACGCTGGAAGTAGCGAATTATGAGGTTGAGAATAGCGGGCTCATCATCGACCAAGAGC
>JBLHGI010000108.1:0-16779 GCA_047616505.1 Planctomycetota bacterium | reverse complement strand
TATCTTACGATGCTGACAAGCTGGAATTTGTCCGCGCCATTGGAGGCGAGAGCCTGCTAGGCGAGGGTGAATTGGCCGCACCGCGCGTGATCACTCAGGTCGATGGATTGATTTCCATCGCCGCTTACGGTGAGACCGCAACGGAAGGCGAGTTGGGCATGAGCCTAGTCTTCCGCACCACGTCGGAGATTGAGAATAGCTTCGTCGAGGTGACCGACAGCCAGGTGCGTGATGGCAACTTTGCCGTCAACACGGTTGCGCTGCCGGCTCCGGTGCAGATCCAGACGCGTCCGGAAGCGTTTGCTTTGGCAAACAACTATCCGAACCCGTTTAACCCGGCGACGACCATTAAGTATGCTTTGCCGGAAGCATCCACTGTCAGACTGGAAGTCTTCAACGTGGTGGGCCAGGTGGTCCGGACCCTCGTTGCAGATCACCAGAATGCGGGCCGCTATGTGGTCCAGTGGGATGCTGCCAATGACAATGGGCACAGCTTGTCTTCTGGTATTTACTTCTACCGCCTACAGGCGGGGAGTGAGTTCCTCGAAGTCAAGAAGATGCTCTTGCTCAAATAAGCAAAGCTGAACTTAAGCTTTAAGCTGGTGGAAGGGGGCCTCTTCGGAGGCCCCCTTTCTCTGTTCTGGACTAGTGCTGTATTCGCTCGGTCAAACCGGGCACGGCGACTATCTTACCTTGTCCATAATATTTTTAATAAGTTCGATAAGATGACGATCGAAGGTTGGATTAGGTGGCATAGATTGGCCTATTTAGGCCGCGTCTTTGCCTATGGATTCAAGGGCGTGAGATAGGGATCATGGGATGGAACTTCGATGCTGCTGTTTAGTTATTATGACAAAGGTGCTGCACGTGCTTTACGGGGCGAACTAGGGGCGATGTATCGCTTGACCGGTAGGCTGGCGCTTAAATTTAAGCTGTAGTTCAATCGCATGCGCACTAGCGACGAACCTATCGCGAGTTGATGAATACACGGTGTCGACGACTTTGTAATATTGATTATAGGTTGATTAATGCGCTTTATCGGATACGCTTGCCGACAAAAATGCTAGCCACACGGCCTGTGATGGCACGATAGCGGGCAGGTTATCCAACTGCGCCCAGAATAGCTCAAAGGCCGGACCGTCGAAATCCGTGGCCCAGCGCCTGGGTGTCGACTCTCCGTACTCAAATTGGTAGAACGAACGTCGCCGCTGCCAAGTGAGCGCCGATCGGGGAGCCCAACCCGTGATCTGGTAGGAAATAAACCCGGGCGGTGGCTGTCGCTGGAACTCTTTGTAGCTGATTTGTACAAATCCACCTTCATCGCGTTCTACCTCTGTCTGGATCCCGCGTCTCAATGTCGCCCAGGTTTTACTTTTGCTATCTGGCTTTGTGTACACTTGGGTATTATCGTAAACAAAACAATGGCCTTCGGCTGAGTGGTCTTCCTGAACCCCTAAAAAATGCGCAGGAGAGGCCATCTCTAAGGCCGTCTCTTCGGCCGCTTCTGCTCTGGCGTTTCGTCGAGTCCGACGGTGCCGGCGGGGATCTGTATACCTGCACTTTGGTGTTTAAAGAGCAGCAACTCCCGCTGGCTTTCGATTCCTCGCGTGACAAAAATGGTCACCTTTTCCAACGGGATATCCGTCATCTCTTTTCTCCGACGATCAGCATTTTAGGGCTCGTTTCTGAGGTGTGTACAGAGCGGTCCCAGTCGCCGTATAGAGCGCGCAGAGTAAAGCCATTTTGCACGAGTAGCGCCTCGATTTCTTCCCGTGTGTAGATCCGCTTGAACAACGTATAGATTTTGAGTTCTTGCGCCCCGTGCGTAAAGGCCAGGTCGCGGCTGATTTCGACCGCGAGGGCTTGGTCGTAATATATTTCGCCAAAGACCAGCCCCTCTGACCAAATATTCCACATGCTATCGCGCGTGGCATAGCGGTTGTTGAAGAGGCGGCTGTCGAGATCGAAAAAAAGACGGCCGCCGGGGCGCAAAGCCCGATGGATATTGCGCAAAATATGCGGTACCGTTTCAGGTGAGAACAGCGACAAGGTATTATAGCCGATAAGGGCGTGGTCGTATGTGGCCTCGGCATGCAGATTTCTGACGTCTTGCACCCAGAAGCCTATGGCCAGGTCTTCGGCGTGGGCACGACGTTGGGCGCGGGCAATCAGACCTGGGGAAATGTCGATGCCCGTCACTTGTAACTGGTAGTCTCTGGCCAACGGCAACGAGTGGCGGCCAAAGCCGCAGGCTATGTCGAGGAGGGCTTGGCTTGGTTGGCTTTCTAAAAGCTCGGTAATAACGCGGGTTTCTTCGTCGGTTGGGTAGTCGCCGGGCCATTCGTAAAAATTTTCCGACTCCGCTTCTGCATTAAATGATCTGAGGTATAGAGGGTGTTTTCCCAATCGATAGGCACTTGTTCTATGGGCAGGCGGTTTTGCAGTTGGATATGTAAATCGGCAAAGGTTAGTGGGGTGTTCATTTCTGTGCTACCAGGATAAAGGTAGCGGGCATAGTGGTGATTTCTCCGTGTGGTTGTTCCGTCAGATGTTTGAGCGTCATGCCGCTGGCGATAGCGGACGTGATCATTTCGCCAAAGGTCCAGTAGCGATTTGGGCAGAGAGGGAAGTCTGCGACTTCTTTTTCGCCAAAGGCAAAAGAATACGGGGCGGGTCTGGCCATGACGACTTCTTCGTCGAAATAGTCTCCACTCAGATAGACTCGGTCGCCTTCTTTTTCGGGGTTTCCCTTGCGGGAAAAGGGGTGAAATTCGTGTAGGACATAGTGCCCACCAGGGGACAAGATCCGTTGGATCAGCGCAAAGAGTGGGACCAGGTCGACCAAATAGTGCAGAATGCCTAATTCCATGACGACGAAATCAAAATGATCGACATAGACCGTACTATCCCATGTCATTAAATCAGCAACTATATAATTAATACTTATCTTCGCTGATATCGACGACGGTGACCTCAGCGCCTAAAACGGCTAAGGCGACGGCGCGGCGGCCATACGAACCGAGTAAATCAGCTACTTTTTTGCCGCGCAGGTCTTGGTGATAGGGCAGCGTATGACGCAGTACGTACTCGGGGTTGTCGCAGATTTTTTTACCGCTTTGGCGGGCGGGCCATGGAGCCGATTCCAGGCTTCGTAGGCCCTATGCGACCAAGCCTTTTTGTTGCCCTCGCTGTGCTGTGTTTGCGACATGTACTAGCTCCAGTCTTTAGTTGGTCAGTGCACCGAGAAAATGGCATTGGCGGAGTCACCGCATCTTTGCTAACGGCATGTTTTTTATTGTGCCGTAAAGAGCGCTTCGCGTTGAGTGCTGCGCTCGGCATAGCGTTGTAGATGTTGTCAAAGCTGGGCTGTGTGATCTGGGCGCGAAATAATCTCCAGTGTCTGCTGGACAAAATGGCATGCATACAACCAGAGAGCCAGGTCAGCGAGGGGAGGTGTGAAATCGCTTTCGCTGAGTACTTCGTTTGCGCCGTGCTGATGCAGGATTGTTCGCGCCCATTCTCTCGACCGCGTATCTGCCGTAGGTGCCGCGGGGGTGAGCATAGGTTTTTATCCGCCGGGCACGCACTTGCGTGTGTTCGGATTACTGGCACTTCTCAAAGTCGCCGCCGCCGATCATTTGTATCGCATATTACACATCGCTATAGGTCAAGCGATACTGGCTCTGGACAAAGCCGTTGTCGGCGCTTCGGCTCTCAACTAATTCAAGCGCAATTTCTCGACCGAGCGCTGCAAAGAGCGGTAGACCATTGCCCAAGAGCACCGGAATTTGCGTCAGCGTGATCTCGTCGATGAGACCTGCGTGCAAAAAACGTTGGATCGTGACGCCGCCGTCGATATAGAGACATTTTTTGCCCTGCATGCTGAGAATGGTGACGAGTTGGTCGGGAGGAGCGTTCATCGTTTCTACTTTGTCCTTTAGCTTTGCGGGAATATCGAGTTCGCGGCTTGAGAGGACGATGACGGGCGTGTCGACGTAGGCCAGCTTGGGAAGCTCAGCACTTTCTCAAAGCTGTTGCGGCCCATGACGAGCGCATCGACGCCTGCTATAAATTCTGTATAACCAAAGTCGTTGCCGTCAGCTGTGGTGTATTCTGGTTTGTGCAACCAGTCGATATCGCCGTCGGGGCGGGCGATAAAACCGTCGAGGCTGGCGGCGATAAAGACCGAACATCTACTCGTCATAGCTTCTCCATGTCGCGATAGCGTGTGCACGTAGTTAATCGTTTGTGCCCCACAATGTCAACGGAATTTTCTCCGTATGTATCTTCAGTTGAGTACGTCCACCTCATTGGCGATATTGAGAGCAAATCTATAGGGAGGTCGTATGACTAATTTGCGATTTGCGGCGCCAAAAGAACGACGCGCTGCGTGTATTACGGGTGGTGCTAAAGGGTTGGGGCGCGCCACGGCAATTCGCCTTGCCGAAGAGGGGCGCGATATCAGTATTATCGATCTTTTGGACGAAGAGGCCGGGCAGACGGTCGCCGATATCGAGGCGATGGGACAGCGGGCGATATACATACGGACGGATATCACAGACGAAAAACAGGTGCATGCGGCGATGAATCAAACGGCCGAAGAGTTTGGCCGTTTGGACATCCTCGTGTGTTGTGCTGGAATTTTTGGCAAAGAGCAACCATTTTTTGATCAGAGCGCCGAAAACTTTGCCAAAGTAATGCAGGTTAATGTGCACGGTGTGTATTATGCCCATCAGGCAGCTATTCCGCATATGCTGAAAGGGGGCTGGGGCCGCTGTGTGACCATCACTTCGGGGGCGCGACGTGGGTCGCCCAACCAGGTCCCTTATTCTGTTTCAAAAGGAGCGGTATTTACATTTGTGCAGGCCTTGGGCAATGCATGGGCCAAAGAGGGTGTTTTTGTCAATGGAGTAGAGCCGGGGCGAGCGTTGACCGATATGGTGATATCTCGTTTTAGCCAGGAACATTTAGATGACCCGGGTAATCCGATGGGCCGTTATTCCGATCCGGAAGAAGTGGCCGAAGTTATCGAAATGCTCTGCTCGGAGCGCAATACGTATACGACGGGATCGGTATGGAATGTCAAAGGAGCGAGCGGATGAAAATTAGTGCCAGTGTGCCGTTGGAAAAGGCGCCGGCCTGGGCGGTGCTAGAGCGCCAGCTAATCTCTGTGATGGAAGAGGCTGTACATCCTTTTTTAGAAAAATACACCCATCCCGATGGTCGTCTTATATGGAAAGAGGGCATCCACGAGAGTCGCGACGGGGCAGATGACTTTTACGAGAGCTTCTACAATTGGCCGCTACTCTATTTGCTCGGTGGTGGCGACCATTTACTCGAATTAGGTCAACGCCAGTGGGATGCGACGACCAAGCTGATGGAGGAGATTGGCCACGTCTACAAAGAATACGAGATTGGCTACGACCAATTCCACCAGAGTGAAAGCTATATCTACTTTTATTTATTGTGTTTAGCCGACCCCAAGCACGATAAAAATATCGACCGCGCGCGGCGTTTTGCCGGCTTTTTCTTAAATGAAGACCCCGAGGCCATTAACTACGACCCAGACAAGAAGATCCTGCGCTGTGCCCACAACGGCTCCAAAGGGCCGCGCTGGCTCTACGAAGAAAACGACGAGCCTTCCTATGGTTATTCACCGGGCATGGCCGTGTATGGGATTCCCTTTGAGGATCTGGAGGGGATCGATAGCATAGAAGACCTGAAAGACCCGGAAAAGGCGCGGCGCATGGGGCAGGCGATGAAAGAGCGCATGGCGCATGGCGATGTGGCGACGAATCTGCACGTCTGCTCGCTGATAACAAACGCCTTTTTGCTCACGGGCGACGAAAAATACAAAGACTGGTTGCTTGAATACGTCGATGCGTGGATCGAGCGCGCCGACCAGCACGATGGTTTTCTGCCCGACAATGTGGGGCCATCGGGTATCGTCGGCGAGCATATCGACGGCAAGTGGTATGGCAGCATGTATGGTTGGACCTGGCCGCACGGGTTATACAATATCGCTATGGCGGCGATTTTGGCCGGGGTTGAGTGCTTTTTGCTGACGCGCGACAAAAAATACTTAGAACTGCCGCGCAACCAGCTGCGCAAGGTCATAGCCGAGGGCAAGATCGCTGACTTCGACGAGCTGCACATGAGCCTCGAGCATCACTGGGCTGGGCAGTTTAAGGCCTTGGGCGACAAGAGAGTCAGCTGGGTCGTGCCCTACCGCTACGCCGATTCGGGCTGGTTTGACTGGCAGCCGCTGGCGCCGACCTACCCACTGACGCTGTGGAATACCAGTGGCGACGATACGGATTTGCAGATGGTCGAGACGCTGCGAGCCAACGAGACCTACGATTGGTCTAAAGTCTTCTCGTTTCACAACAAGGAAGACGCCGGTCACGAACAGCCTTGGTTCGCCTATATCAAAGGCGACAATCCAGATTATCCCGAAAAGATCCTCCAGGCCAGCCTTGCCCAAGTCTACAAGCGCATGCAGCAGGTGCGTGAGGACGAGACGGACCCGCGGGATAACCATATCCACTGGTGGCAACAACTCAACCCGGTTACGACGGAGGCGCTGATCCAACTGACACTAGGGGCTCCGCAGCTCTTGTATAATGGCGGCTTGCTCTTGGCGCCGCTGCGCTATTTCGACGCGGAGAGACAGCGGCCGGGATTGCCGCCAGATATAGGCGCATTGGTCGAGACGGTCAGCAATGATCAAATCGTATTAAATTTGGTAAATCTGAGCGTGTTAGATGGTCGTCAGGTGTTGGTGCAGGCCGGTAGTTTAGGGGAGCACAATTTTACGCAAGTTGAGTATAATAAGATTGTTAGTGAGTATCCAGGTGAAGTGAGCGAATATGCGGCACCCGATGTCGAAACGGCGCTGGATACGGTGCGCATCGATGGCGTACATTTGTTGGTAGAGCTGCCGCCGGGAACGGAGATACGGTTGGTTATTGGTTTGCAGCGACACGTGAATGAGGTTTCTTATCGGTTGCCTTGGTAGGGGGGGGGACTGTTCGAGGCATTCCTCGGCGAAGTAATTGAAACTCGGCCCTGCGGGCCTCAGACAACAATTACTTCGCCGAGGAACACCCCGACCAGCTCTGTTGATTGGGAGAAAGCTACAAAGCAATTAGTCAGGCATATAAAGGAAAAATAATGGATTATGTGAAATTGGGCCGCTCCGGTCTACGCGTCTCTCGTCTTTGTTTGGGCACGGCCTTTCGCGGCTATTGGAACGGTCATACCGATGCTGAAACGGCGATGCAGACTATCTACAAGGCCGTCGAAGGGGGCATTAACTTTATCGATTGCGCCAACTACTACTTTCAGGGCCGTTGCGAAGATCTGCTCGGCAAGGCGATCAAGGAGATGGGCAATCGCGATGATTTGGTCCTGACCACTAAAGTCTGGAGCCAGATCGGCGAGGGGCCCAACGATCGCGGTCTTTCGCGGTTTCACATCATGCGCGAGATCGAGCGCTCGCTCAAGAGGTTGCAGGTGGAGTATATAGATGTCTATTTACTGCACAATTTTGATGCCGATACGCCCCTAGACGAAACGCTGCGCGCCTTTGATGATCTCGTGCGCCAGGGCAAGGTGCGCTATACGGGGGCCTGTAATTTTTCGGCTGCTCAGGTCGTCGAGGCGCTGTGGACGGCGGAGCGAGGGGGGATGGATCGTTGGGCCATATTGCAAAATCAGTATAACTTGTTGCACCGCTGGGAAGTAGAGCCCGAACTTCTACCTTTGTGTGAGCGCTTTGGTTTGGGCATGATGACCTATAGCCCGTTGGCAGTTGGCCTATTGACGGGGCGTTTTCGCCGCGGGCAGACGCCGCCGGCCGATAGTCCGTGGAGCGATGGGGAGCGCTTTGATGCGGCGATGAGTGAAGCAAATGACCGTTTGGTGGCCAAGTTGATCGAAATAGCGCGGGTTCAGGATAAGAGCCCGGCTCAGATAGCTATCGCCTGGCTCTTGGATCACGAGCACGTTACGGCGCCGATTATTGGGCCGGATCGCCCCGAGCACGTAGATGAGGTGTTGGGGGCGTTAGACGTTGAATTGGAGGCCGAGCAGCGCAGTGCACTGGACGAGCTTTCCCAATGGCCGCGCTTGGGACGCATATCGTAAAGGGGGTTTCTTATGGATTGGTTGATGTCCTGGTTGGCCTTTAGTCTTTCGGTCTTTGTCGCAGCGCGGATTCTCCCGGCGGTGCATATTCGCAGTTTGGGTGCTGCCATTGGCGTGGCGGCTGTCTACGGCGTGCTCAAGTTTTTGTTTTATTGGGTGCTGGTCCTGCTGTCCCTGCCTTTTATCATCGTAACGCTGGGGCTCTTCCTCGTCGTAATCAATGCCATCTTGCTCTGGATTACGGACAAGCTAATAGAGGGTTTCGAGATAGACAGCTTCCTGCATACCATCATTGCTTCGCTGGTCATCTCGTTCTTTGATATAGTTTTCCGATGGGTGCTTCCAGGAAGCTAATCTGAGCATTATGCGCTCGGATGATGAGGGGCAGAACTGGGGCGAGCCGGTCTTTTTGACCGATGGGTAGTATTGGCACCAATCGGCTTGCAATGTGCATTGCGCGGGGACAAGATCTATCTGGTTCTGGAGCGGCGGACGCGTTTTTCGCATCCGGGTTGGCCCATCAGCGAATTGGCGCCTGTCGTTATGTTCGCCGATATAAATGATGGTCTAAATATTTGGGAGAGTTCGCCTTAGGGCAGTGAACTAACTTTCTATGATATTGGGGGCAAGGCCCGCTGAGTGCCGGTGTCGTTCTGGAGTGAAGGAGCGACGGATCGGGCGGGAAAGCGCTTTATGAGCCCGCCGTGTTGGCTTGAGACAAATATCGTGCAGTTTGGCGACCCCGAACATATTTGGCACGACCCACAGGGCAAGGCGCTGCATCTGTGGATGCGCGCCCATACGGGGGGGGCATATGCGTTTTCATATCTTGTGGGATGCAGAGCGCGCTCTCTACTGGCTGCTGGTGAACATGGCAACGGATAGTATGCGCCACCCGGACCACCTACCAGCAGATCACTAGAGCTTGCCCAATAACGAGCGCCATCCCCTCGGGCTGTATGGACTGGTTTTTTACTATAATCGTAGTGCGCGGTGAGACGTCACAGCAGGCACGGCACTACGCCAGCATGGTTATAAATGAGGATAATCTACTGACTCTATCGCGATCGGGAGGCGCCCGCGGGCAGAGTGCTCACGATGGCATTTTGATCACGCTGCACACGGTGGCAGGTTTTCGCCACTTAGCCTGTATATAGAAAGTTAATTAAGTGTTTGTAAGTCACAGGGCAACAGCAATATAGTGTATGAATATAAAACTGCTCACCTCGATTCTTTTTCGCGGAATAAGGACGAGCGTTCCTTTGTGTTTTCTGGTTTGCAAGAAGAGTGGACAACGCATGAGTTGAGTGATGTGTTACCGCTCTTAGCTCAGATCGAAGCCGCGGTCAGCCAGGGGCTGCATGCCGTGGGTTATATGAGCTACGAGGCCGCCGGGGGGTTGCACGCTAGTTTGGCGACGGGCGAAGCGGGGCCACTGCCCTTGCTGCATTTTGCCTCCTATGCCGAGCGTCATGCGGTTCGTGCCGGAGAGGGCCTGTCCGAAGGCGATTATAGCGTCGGCGATTGGCGGCCGTCTATAACGCGCGCCGAGTACGATGAAGCCATAGAGGCCATCAGAGACTATCTGGCCGCAGGGGATACGTATCAGACGAACTTCACCTTTCGTCTGCGCGCGGGCTTTAGCGGCGATCCTGCGGCACTCTATGGGGCTTTGTGTAGAGCACAGGCCGCTCCATACGGAGCCTATTTGGACTGTGGGCGCTATGTAGTGCTCTCGGCGTCGCCGGAACTGTTCTGGCGCTTGGCAAATGGGGTGTTGACGACGCGTCCAATGAAGGGCACGAGCCGGCGCGGTCGTTGGGCGGCCGAAGATCAGGCACTGGCGGCTGAGCTGGTTGCATCGCTGAAGGAACGCGCTGAGAATGTTATGGTTACTGATATGTTGCGCAATGATTTAGGGCGTATATCTGAAGTGGGAAGTGTGGTGGTGCCAGCGCTCTTTAGAACCGAGTGCTATCCGACGCTCTGGCAACTGACATCGACGGTGCAGTCGCGTTTAGCAGCGGGGGTTGGGCTGGCCGATATCTTTGCGGCCCTCTTTCCATGCGCCTCTGTGACGGGAGCGCCGAAAGTGCGCACCATGGAAATCATCCGCCAATTGGAGCAAGGGCCGCGCGGGGTTTATACCGGCTGTATTGGTTATATATCTCCTGGCTTAGAAGCCTGCTTTAATGTGGCCATCCGCACGGCGGTGCTCGATCGCGAGAAGGGCGAACTGGAGTTTGGTGTCGGCGGTGGTATCACTTGGGATTCGTCCGCGGAGGCAGAGTATCGCGAATGTCTGGTCAAGGCGCGCGTGCTCAAAGAGCGGCGACCGGTCTTTCAACTCTTAGAGACGTTGCTTTGGGATGGGGATGGCTACTTTTTGTTAGAACGGCATTTGCGACGTCTTTATAGCTCGGCGCAGTATTGGGGTTTTAGCTGCGATTTAGAAGACGTGCGAAATTTGTTAGACGAGTATTCTAAATCGTTTGAACAGAAGGAGATGCGAGTCCGTTTATTAGTCGATGAGTCAGGGGTTATTGAGGTACAAACGACTCCCTTTCTCCCCGCCCAAGACGGTCCTATGCCCGTGCGGTTGGCCGCTGAGTCCATCGATCGTGCAGACCCCTTTCTCTATCATAAGACGACGCATCGCACCGTCTATGAAGAGGCCCGTGCTGTGGCGCCGCCCGAAGGCGATGTATTGCTCTATAATGCGCGCGGCGAATTGACGGAATTTTGCATCGGCAATTTGGCCGTGGAGACGGCGGAAGGTATGTTTACAACGCCGCAGGAGTCTGGTCTACTTGCCGGGACTTTCCGCGCCGAGTTGTTGGAGCGGGGTGAAATACAAGAAAAGACGTTGAAAAAAGAAGACTTAGCGGATGCTAAGGCAGTGTATTTGATCAATTCACTGCGTCGTTTTGTGCTTGTCGAATTCGTTTAAGCAGCACGCGTATAACGCAGGCTGCACTCTGCTCATCATACGCAGCATTCATATTAGGAGACACCGCATGTATCGCATAGGCGAAGCCGAACTCAAGCGCATTGGTGCCCTCTTCGAGAGCGGAAAAATCTTTCGTTACGGCCAAGGGGGCGAGTGTGATCGCTTTGAAAAAAGCTGGGCGCGTTTCATCGACATCGAGCACTGCCGCATGGCGCGCTCGGGCACGGCGGCGCTCTACACGGCGTTGGTGGGGTTGGATATTGGGCCAGGGGACCAGGTCATTGTGCCATCCTATACGTATATGGCGACGGCTTTGGCGGTATTAGCCGTTGGGGCCATACCCGTGATTGCCGATGTCGACGATTCGCTGACCCTGTGTCCGAAGGATCTTAAAAAGCGTATAACGAAACACACGCGCGCTATTATTCCAGTGCATATGGTTGGTCTGCCCTGTGATATGAAAAAGATCATGAAGATAGCGAAAAAATACGATTTACTGGTGCTCGAAGATGCCTGTCAGGCCGTGGGGGGGGGCTACGAGGGGCGGGCATTGGGCTCGTGGGGACATGCGGGTGCTTTCAGCTTTAACTTCTATAAAAACATGACCTGTGGCGAAGGTGGAGCCTTCGTGACCAATGATGAGAAGGTCTTTCAGCGCGGTTCGGTGGCGGTGGACTGCTGCTCGTTCTATTGGAATCCAGAGGAAGATCGCGAAGATCTGCAGTTTGCCGGGCACAATTTCCGCGCCTCCGAGATCGAAGGCGCCGTACTCAACGTGCAGCGCCAGCGCATCAAGGGCATGTTAGATGTTATGCGCAAACACAAGAAGGAGCTGTTACAGGTTGGTAGTGATGCGGGCTTAACGTCTATTAAAAATAACAGTATAGACTATGAATGTGGAACGCATCTGGGTTTTAAGTTCGCCAGTGAAGGGGAGGCGCGTTCCTTTAGTGATCAGCTAAAGGCGCAGAGCGTGGGCAATTTCTTGCCGATGGATACGGGTCGCCATGTCTATACGCGCTGGGAGCCGATCATGCGCTACCAAGGAGCGCACCACCCGGCGCTCAACCCTTTTAACCTGCCGGCCAACAAAAAGGCGCGTATTAAATACAGCGAGAACATGTGCAAAAAATCGCTGAAGATCCTTTCGCGCTCCGTGCTGGTGCCGATGCACCCCAATAATACAAAAGGGAGGGTGGGGAAGATGGCGATGGCTATTCGGGCTGCCGCCGAGTAAGATTTGAGAATTGATACATGCCCCCATGGGCGCTTACGGATCCATCCGAGTATCTCAGGTAAGATATACGCGCCTATGCCCCTTACGGCAAAGAACCAAGCGCAGCGGTCTGGTGCAGATCAGTTTTTATTATTGACGCTGCATAACGACTTACTCAACGGTAGACGGCTTGGATCATGGCGCGAATAAAACCGACGGCGTAGGCGTGGCCTTCGCGCTGGTCGCGATCACCGGGGATATTAGGGGTGTGATCCATCATAAAAGGACCTTCAAAGCCGATCTCTTTATAGGTGCGCATCGCCTCGTACATGTCCACTTCGCCCTCGTCTATAAAAACCTCGCGGAAAGCGCGCGGTGTGCCGCGTATATTGCGGAAATGCACGTAGCATATCTTGTCTTTCATACGGCGTATAGCCGCATTGACCTCTTCGCCCATTTCGCGCACGCAGCCCTGGCAAAACAGCATGGCGTTATGGGAGCTGGGCGTAGCGGCAAAGATGCGCTCGTATTGCGCTAAAGAAGAGACGATGCGCGCGGCGCCCCCCATCGTAGTGGGGATCGGAGGGTCGTCTGGATGCAGGGCCAAGGTCACACCGGCTTCTTCGGCTACGGGCACGATGCGCTGATGGAAATAGCGCAAATTTTCAAAGAGGGCATCGGCATGGATATGTTTGTCGGGAAAGTCGGTGCCCTCCGCCTCGTATTCATCCCAAACAAAGGTGCTATAGTGGGCGCCGCCCCGTCCCGTAGCTGCCGGGGTGCGGAAATTTCCCACGGGTTTAAAATTGTATCCCAGTGTCGGCACGCCCGCAGCTCCCAGAGCCCGAATCCAATGGCAATACTCGTCTATTTTTTTATCGCGGTCCTTTAGCCCGAGTGTAATTTCATCGGGGCCGACGACGGCGACGTTGTAGAGGCGCAGGCCGTGGCTTTCAGCTTGGCGACGCGCAGTCTTAAAGTAGTCGACCATCTCGGCGTATGTCTCGAGCGCTGGCGGCGGGTATATCGTCAGATAATCGACGCCAATGGCCTTGTAATAGGCGAGGTTTTCGTCCGTGACGCGCTGGTATGGCAGTTGGTCTTGGATAAACATAGGGCCCTCTAAGGAAAGCGGCTGCTGATTTTGTAAAGGTATATAGCAGTTGGATTACTTCTTGCTATTTATCGCCATAACCAACGCAGCGAATCGGGCAGGATGGCACCGCCGTGTTGGCCGTCGTGGCCCCCGGTGCCACCGACAAAACGGTAGTCGTAGTCGCGAAATTTTAGCGCCGACTCCATTTGCAAATTGCTCAACCACCAGTTGCCGGACGGGCGGTTGAGATCGTTCGAGCCATCCTGCAAAAAGACCCGTATATCGAGCTTGGCCCATTTGCGAATCAGCGAAGGGTAGACGTGGCCGCCGCGGATATCGGTAAAAGAGCCGATGTGGCTGAGGACTTTGTGAAAGATATCTGGCCGCTGCCAGGCCGCCGTAAAGGCGCATATACCCCCCGAAGACAACCCGCAAATGGCGCGCATCTTGGCATCGTCAATCAGCTTGTAGCTCTTGCCGAGCTCGGGGATCATCTCCTCGATGAGAAAGCGCGCGTACTGGTCGCTGAGGGAGTCGTATTCAAAACTGCGATTGCTGGCGCTAAAAGGCTGCTCGATATCGCCCTCGTGGCCGGGGTTGATAAAGAGGCCAATCGTTGCGGGCATCGCCCCTTGGGCAATGAGGTTGTCCAAGACGATGGGCACGCGAAAATTGCCCTCTTCTTTTATATAGGTGTGGCCATCTTGGAAGACCATGAGCGCGGCCCCTAGTGCTGGGTCGTACTGGGCGGGCACGTAGACCCAGTAGTCTCGGTGCGTGTCTTCGAATATCTGGCTCTCCCACACGTGATGGGTCAGTGCGCCATGCGCTACGCCGTCTTGGCGCTCGGAGTCGGGGCCGAGTTGGTAGACTTCTTCTTCGCTCATGGTGGGTGCCTTTGGTCGCTGGAATAGTTGGATGGTCTCCGTGCTACTGAACTTTGCACCGAGAGTGGAGGTTGTCAACCGCGTTGAGGCCTCTCAGGGATTTTTGTATCTTACGCGGCCAAAAGGAGACCATTATGTATGAAATCGAGAAATTAGCGGAGGAAAATGCCGTCGTCGGTGAGGGGCCTATGTGGAATGCCGACGAAGAAAAGTTGATTTGGACCGATATCCAGACGGGGCGGCTCTTTGCCTATGATCCGGCCAAGGGTAGCAATACACAGATCCACAGCGGTTTTAATATTGGTGGCCTGATGCAGAACAAAGCGGGGGGCTATCTCTGTTTTATCTGGGATGGTGTGGTCCTGTGGAAATCGGATGACGAATGGGTGCGCATACAGCCCGAAGAGCACGAGGGCGAACTCTTGCGCTTTAACGACGTGATCGCCGCCCCCGACGGCTCGGCCTTTGCCGGCACGTTTTATGGCGACAAACCTGGAAAACTCTATCACTTTGGCAAAGACGGCTCCGTAGAGATTGTAGAAGAGGGCATTGGTTGCGCCAATGGCATGGGCTTTTCGCCGGATTTAAAGACGATGTATTTCACCGACGCGGCGGCGCGCGAGATCTACGCCTACGATTTTGACGCCGAGACGGCCTCTACGTCGAATAAAAGAATCTTTGTCAAAGTGGGTGCCGAAGACGGTGTGCCCGACGGTATGACGGTCGATAGTGAGGGGTATATCTGGAGCGCCAATTGGTTTGGCGCCTGCATTATCCGCTTTGACCCCGATGGCAAAGAGGAGCGCCGCGTTTCCACGCCGGCCAAGCAGACTTCGAGTGTGATGTTTGGCGGTAAGGATCTCGACGAATTGTATTTTACTTCGGCGGCCTTTGATTGCCCGCCCGGCAGCGCCCTCGATCCGCTCGGATACGACTGGGATGCGTATCAGAGTAGTTATCGTGGCGGCGGGCTTTTTTGTGTTAAGGGACTAGGGATTCAGGGCAAGGCGGAGTACAAGGCGGATTTTTCTTGGCCTGCATCCTGATGAATGGAGCCAAGAGCATAACGGATCGGTTTTTGATGCGCTATATGGAGCGAATGGTGTGGGTCTACGTGGGCTGCGTGCTGATTTTTTTCGCCGCCGAGACGATGGCCGCGCCTGCGGATGGCCATCCTGCTCCCGTGCACAAAGCCAGCGACCAAGATCGCGCGATCGAATATTTTAATATGGGGATTGGGCATCGAGACAAAGCTTGGGGCTACGAAGAGCAGGCCCAAGCATCTACCGTCGAAAAAGAGCGCGAGCAATTCGGCGACAAAGCGCGCCGAGAATACGAGAAGGCACTATCTGAACAGCTACAGGCGATCGCTCTCGATCCCGCGATGTTTGAAGCCTATAGCAGTTGTGGCTATGCCCAGCGCAAGCTAGGGCATTTTGCCGAGGCGCTCAAGTCCTACGATCGCGCGCTGGAATTAAACGCCGACTATATGGAAGCCGTCGAGTATCGCGCTGAAGCGTATTTGGAGCTCAATCGCATCGGCGAGGCGCAGGATGCCTATGCGCTTTTGTTTCGCCGCGACCCAGAGCGCGCCGAATTGCTTCTATTGGCTTTTGATATTTGGCTCGCCCGCCCGCCTACAGGGATAAAAGCTATTGAGATAGAACAGGTGCGCAGCTGGATTGTTGCCAAAGAAGAAACCGCGAGTGAAATGGGCGGAACGACGGGCGAGGGCCAGAAGGAATGGTGAGTTTGCTGTGGACAAACTAAACTGGCAGGTGGGAGTGCCGGTAACTGCGGTCGAGGTTATCGCGCCGGGGCGCAAAGAGCTCGTGGGGCGCTATATAAAACTAACGGCGTTAGAGCCGCAGGCCGATAGCCAACTACTCTATCCGCAGACGCACGGCGACAACGAAAGTGAGCGGATCTGGACGTATATGAGTTATGGCCCCTTTGGCGATGCTGGGGAGATGGCAGCGTGGATGTCGGAGTGTGTCGCTGCGAGTGAACCGTTGTTCTATGTCGTGCGCGAGTGCGAGAGCAATAGGGCATTGGGCATGGTGAGTTTTCTCAATATTGTTCCGGGTGATCGCCGTATTGAATTGGGGCATATCTGGTATGTAGCCGCCGCGCAGCGCACGCGCGCCAACACGGAAGCCGCCTATCTGATGCTCGCAGAGCTTTTCGCTTTGGGCTATCGCCGCGCCGAGTGGAAATGCGACGGGCTCAACGAAAAATCGCGTGCTGCCGCACAGCGGCTGGGTTTTACCTACGAGGGCACGTTTCGCCAGCATATCATTGTAAAAGGGCGCAACCGCGATACGGCGTGGTTTTCTATGCTCGACGGCGAGTGGCCCGAAAAGAAGCGGCGCTTAGAGCAATGGTTATACGAGAACGAAGACGGCAGACTTTCTCTGCGTGCGATGTGAGAGCCGATTTGGGGTGTTAATTCTAATTGAGGAACTCCAAAAGGGGCAACAGT
>JBLHGI010000107.1:0-16876 GCA_047616505.1 Planctomycetota bacterium | reverse complement strand
ACAGTGGCTTAGAGGATTCGCAGTGGCGGCAATGGCAGCGGATCGTGGCGTTTTATCGCTGGTGCCGAGGGCGGGGGATCTATCTCAATGTGCCGGACTGGTATTTTTTGAACGGCTCTAACAAGAACGGCATGGGCTATCGCGAGGTGAACTGGTCCTTAGAACGAGAGCGCCAGATTATGCTGGCGCGGCAGAATATGTACGACGGCACCTGGGAGAAAACGCCGAGCATGGGCTGGATGTTTGTGCCCTTGGTCGAATATCACGGCGGCGGGGAGGCGGCGACTCTGGAACCGCTGAGCGAACACTTGGATTCTTACGCGGCACATCTGGCGCAGAACTTCGGCTGGGGCGTGCAGGCCTGCTATCGGGGGCCGCGTCTCTACGATACGGCAGAGACCAAAGCCGTCGTTAAAAAGTGGGTCGATTTTTACAAAGCGCACCGCGACATACTCGAATCAGATATCGTGCATTTGCGGCGGGCCGACGGCTGTGATCTCGACGGTATAATGCACGTGAACCCACAGCTAGAGACGCGGGCATTGGCCCTAGTTTTTAATCCGCTCGACGAAGAGGTCGTGCGCACGTGGAAGCTGCCGCTTTATTATACGGGCATCGGGGAGCGGGCGTTGGTGCGGGAGAGTGGTGGTGAGGGGCGCGAGTATATACTGAACCGCGCCTATGAAATTGAGCTGGAACTACGCGTGCCGGCGCGCGGTATACGTTGGTATGCCATAGAGTTATCACCCGCAAAATAAATTATAGCTTCGGAGGACTAACATGGGAACGGGTCGCGTAAAAATCGCCGGTATTCAGTTTGCCGGTATAGCAGAAGAGAAAGAGCACAATATCGATACGGCCACGCGCCTGATCCGCGAAGCGGCTGCAGAGGGCGCACAAATTGCCATGACGCCCGAAGTCGTTTTGACGGGCTTTGTCGGTGGCCAGCGCGAGTGCGAAATGGCCGAGCCGATTCCCGGTCCCGCGTGCGAATATTTTGCTGAGCTGGCTAAAGAGTTAGGCATTTATATTTTGGTGGGCTTGTCAGAGCTGTGTGACGGCGAAATAATGAACGCCATGCCGGTGCTTTCACCACAGGGCATTCTGATGGGCACGATGCACAAGGTGCATATCAACCGCTACGAGACGGCGGGCGGCTGGCGCAATGGCTCGGCCTTTCCCGTCTGGGATTTTGAGACGGCGACGGGGTCCTTTTGCGGCGGCATTATGATCTGCTACGATAGGGAACTGCCCGAGAGTGCTCGCCTGCTGATGTTGCAGGGGGCCGAAATAATTTTTAACCCGCTGGCCTGCGGTTGTCCAACGGACGAGGTCCACCGCTGTCTGCTGCGCACGCGCGCCTTTGAAAACGAGGTATGGGTGCAGGTAGTCAACCACGCGGCGCCAACGCAGAACGGACACAGTATGTTTATCGATCCGGCGGGCATGATTGTACAAGAAGCGGGCACAGGCGAAGAGATACGGATACAGGAGATCGATTTAGACGCATTAACGGAGCATAGGGAAAAGGGGATTTACGGAAAGCACCACCGGCGACCGGAACTGTATGGACTGTTGTGTGACGCCGCCGGACAAGTGCATCCGCAGAATGCAAACTTGCCGAAGACGTAAAGGCGGAAGCGCCGCAGAGGAATTTTAGCGGCCCATTATTTTGCACATAAGAGCGCTCAATTGGGATTGTCTTTGACCGCTGCCCGTGCGCGAAATAAATTAGAGCGGTCTCGAGACCTGTTGCGCTTTGTGCGCAGAGAGCATTGAGACCGCTTTTTATTGTGCGCCGTTAACGGGAGAAACTCTTTGAATTTTATTTGGATCGACTGGGCGACTGTCATCGTCTTCTTGGCGTTGACTAGTGCCGTCGCCTTCCTAACGCGTCGTCTGATCAGCGACTATGACTCCTTTTTGTTGGCGGGTCGCAGCCTCAAGCTCTTTTTGGGCATGGCGACGATGGGCGCTACCGAATTGGGGCTCGTGACGCTGATGTACTTTTCCGAGCAAGGTTTTCGCAGCGGCTTCTCGGCATTTATTATCGGCGTTATCGCGCTCTTCGGTTTCCTCTTTATCGGCAAGACGGGTTTTATTATCAAGGGCCTGCGCGATCTGCGCGTGCGTACGATTGCCGAGTTCTTCGGCATGCGCTACGGCCGCAGCACGCAGATCCTCGCGGCGATTATTACCTTTGCCGCCGGTCTGATGAACATGGGTTTGTTCTTGGTACTGGGCGCCAAGTTCATGCTCTATATGGTTGGTCTGCCGCCGGAGATGCTGCCTTATTTAATGGCCGGGCTCTTGTGTTTAGTTTTGGCCTATACGGTGGTCGGCGGCATGGTCTCGGTAGTGCTCACGGACTATATCCAATTTCTCATTCTCTTTACCAGCGTGGTGCTCACCACGTATTTCGCGATAACGCACGTGGGTTATGACTCCGTGCTCAGCGTTGTCGAACACGAGTATGGCATCGGTGGTTTTGATCCGTTTGTCAGCGAAGATCTCGGTTGGCTGTTTATCGTGTGGCTCATGTTTGGCATCCCCTTTACCGGCATGTGGCCTCCAGCGCTGTCGCGGGCTTTGTCTACGGTAGACAGCGAAACCTCGCGCAAGCTCTACGGCTTTATCGGTCTGTCCTTTCTGGGCCGCGCGCTCATGCCGATGATGTGGGGCATATGTGCACTGGCTTATTTTGCCGGCGACAGCGTGATCTCGATACCCATGATCGATGGCGCGCCGGATACGGCGGCGGCGATGCCCGCTTATCTGGCGCAGATCCTACCCGCCGGTATGCGCGGTTTAGTCGTGGCGGCGGCACTGGCGGCACTGATGTCTACTTTTGATAGCTATTTGCTGTGCTGGTCTTCGATTCTGGTCAACGATATAATCTTGCCATTGAGGCCAGATCTCACGGATCGCCAGAAGATTAAGCTGACGCGTATTGCCGTCGTCGGCTGTGGCCTCTTTGTATTGCTCTGGGGGTATTTGTATTCGCCGCCGGCGACCTTCTTTCGCTTTATAGCTATTACCGGCACGATGTATAGCGCCAGCGTGCTGCTGACGACGGCGGCAGGGCTCTACTGGAAAAAAGCCAATACGCCGGGTACCTTGGCGTCGTTGATGATTGCGGGTCTGCTGCCGCTGACGACTATTTTTCTCGAAGGGTCTGGCATTTTGCCGCCAGAATACGAGTGGATGGTGCAGGACAAGGTCGTGGGCATTACGACCTTTGTTGCGAGTTTGCTCTTCATCGTCGTCGGGTCCTTGCTAACGCAGAAATCACATCCACCAAGGGCGCTATTGCGTCCGACGCATACCGGAGGTAGCTAATATGGCTAACTGGCAGACGCTGTGGACCTGGATATTTGGACTGTCTGTATTTCTATTCTTTTTTGTCGAGATCGTCGTCGTCTTTGGTGGGGCGCGCGATATTGGCGATATGCTGCGCTCGCTGACGGCGCATGCCGAAGAGGAGCGTAGCAAAGAGGGTGGAGAAGCGGAAAAATAAATGACTTAAGCCCACACATGAATGAAGAAAAGCATCTCTACAGACTGTGTGTAGAGGCGCTCTTCTTCTGAATGGGGCTGTTCTCACCTTATGTTTTGACCAACGGATACCATTCGATGGAGCACCGATGCAGTCGCTGTCTAAAAAAGTAGATGCCCTCTTTGCCCACTGCGAAAAAGCCGACTCGCCGGGCTGTGCGCTGGCCGTAATAGACCAAGGCCAGATCGTCTATCAGTGCGGTTATGGCATGGCCGATATCAAAAAGGGCGAAAAGATCACAGCGCAGTACGCTGGGTGTTATCGCTGTCGAGAATTAGACAAGACGTATCGCCTATACCAGATGGACGGTGAACTCGTAGTCTATCTTGGGGGGGAGAAATTGGTGCTGGGCAGCGCGGCCTTTGATCGCTTTTCTGCCGGGGGATTTGACCTGCAATTCCAGCGCGACGCAGCGGGCGCTATACAGCGTTTTATTCTCAGCACGGGGCGGGCACAAGGGATGGTCTGTACTAAACAGCCAGCGCGAGGTTTGATCCAACGCAAGAGGCGGCGTTTGGCCGTGGTATCGGGACGTCGCTGAGAAGTATCGACCAGATTGTAAAAGATAAGATGTTGCACATTCGCACGCATCTATAAATGAGGAATGATGACTACAGCAAAACGAGATTTTTCGATACCGTTGATCGACTTGGCGCACGAGAGCGAATGCCAGGTGACGGTGGACCGCGAGGCGGGCCAGTACTTGGGGCACCCGACGACGGTGCTCTTGGACGATGGGCGCACGATGATTGTCGTATATCCCAAGGGACACGGGCGCGGCGCCATTGTGATGAAGAAGAGTTATGACGGTGGTCTGAGCTGGGGCGAGCGGCTGCCCGTGCCCGAGAACTGGGCGACGTCGCAGGAGGTGCCCACGCTCTATCGCACCGTAGACCGGAATGGCACCAAGCGCATCATTATGTTCTCGGGGCTCTACCCGATTCGCTTGAGCCTCAGCGAAGACGAGGGTGAGACGTGGAGCTCACTGGAGCCCGTGGGCGATTATGGCGGTATCGTCGCCATCGCCGATATGATTCAACTCAAAGACGGACGTTATATGGCGCTCTTTCACGACGACGGGCGCTTTCTGCGCAATAGCGGCAACAAGACGAACCTCTTTGAGGTATATGCGATCTATTCGAACGACGGTGGTTGTACGTGGGGCGAGCCGGTAGTAGTGACTCGGCACCAAGAGGCGCATCTGTGCGAACCGGGCCTCGTGCGCTCGCCCGACGGCAAGCAGCTCTGTATGCTGCTGCGCGAGAATAGCCGTCAGTTTAACTCGATGGTTATTTTTTCGGACGACGAGGGGGAGACTTGGAGTGATCCGATCGAGCTACCCGGTGCGCTAACGGGCGATCGCCACCAGGCGCTCTACGCTGCGGATGGACGTCTGGTGATTTCGTTTCGCGATATGGCGCATGAGACGCCGACGAAAGGTGATTGGGTCGGTTGGGTTGGCACCTACGACGATATCGCGTGTGGTCGCGAAGGCCAGTATCGCGTGCGTTTTATGGATAATACCAAGGGAGCCGACTGCGCCTATCCGGCGCTAGAGCTGTTGCCCGATGGGACTATTATCACTACGACCTATGGCCACTGGGCAGAGGGTGAAGAGCCCTATATTGCCAGTGTGCGTTTTACTATGGACGAACTAGACAGAAAAGCGAAGGGGTTATAAGTAGCTATGTCACTGATCACTGTTATTGGCCGTGGCCATTCGGGTACGCGCGCCATCTCGCACACGCTCTATGCCAGCGGTGTTTTTATGGGCAATTGCCTCAACCGCTCAGGCGACAAGATTCCACCGCAAAAGCTCTACGATGCGTGCCGGGTGATGGCTAAATACGTCGAGTGGAAAGGCGGCTTGGAATGGAATTTTGAAGCGCTGCACACGATGGATATCGACCCGGAATTTGAACAGCTCATCAACGAGTATTTAGAGGATGTGCTCAAAGATGGATCAGAGCACAGGGGTTGGAAGCTGCCGGAGACGACGCTGATCTATCCGTGGATTTTGCGCATGTTTCCCGATATCAAATACATCCACTGGGTGCGCGATCCCCGTGACAGCATTATCGGTGGCCACAAAACCGACGACCTCGGCGACTTCGGCATCGACTATCCCCGCACAGACGATATTCGCGAGCGCCGCGCTATTTCTTGGAAGTATCAGTACGAACTGATGAAAGCGACTCCGAAACCAGCTAATTGTATTCACGTGCGCTTTGAAGATTTCGTGCTCAAACAAGAAGAGACGCTAGAGCGCTTAGAAGATTTTCTCGGCTTTAAGCTGGGGCGAATTATCGTGCGCACGGATTCGCTGGGGCGTTGGAAGACGGATACGGAACAGCACACGTTTGACTTTTTTCGGGATGCTATGGCGGAGAGTGGATATCAATAAGGGTCGGTCTTGGACCCTGCCTCCGGAAAGGAGTCGGTCTTGGACCCTGCCTCCGGAAAAAAAAGAGGCCGGCCTGGGGCAACTTGGGAGGGGCGCGTGGGCTCAGTGCCCTTCGGCACCTATATCCTAGCTAGGTGGGGGCGGTTGTCTTTGGGGGTTGGGCCTTGCAGCTCTTTTTTCCTGCGGCAGCGCCCCAGCCCTCAGTGAAGGGGGAGGTAGTAGAGACTTTGGTTTTAGAGGTCTCTCTGGATTTTCTTATTTCGTTGGTCTCTTCTCTTTTTCTACACCCCCTCCACCATCTCTACTTTAAATATTCATCAAAAAAAGCAATCGCCTTCCCCCACGCGTCCTCGGACTGCTCTCGGCGGTAGCGCTCTTCTTTGTGGTGGTCTTGGAATCCGTGGCCGGCGTTGTCGTAGCGGTGAAATTGATAGGATACATTGGCATTTTTTAGCGCGGCTTCGTAGTCGTTGACGTCCTCGGGCGAGGGGTTTTGGTCTTCGTTGCCAAAGACGCCTAGCACGGGGCATTGGATTTGCTCGGCCAACTCGATGGGGGCTGGGCCGCCGTCGGCGAAAGGCACTTTGACACGGCCGCCATAAAAGAGAGCGCTGGCCTTGTAGCGCGGATCGCTGGTCGCGCCGAGCCAGGCGACGCGTCCGCCCCAGCAGTGACCAAGAATGCCGATGGATTCGCCGTCTACGGTTTCTGTGGCCGCTAGTGCGTCGTAGGCCGCTCTTAGGTCGGCGCTAGTGCGGTCGTCGCGGAATTCGGCGCGCTTAACTTCGATATCCTCGTCTGCTGGCCACCAGTGAAAGAGGAAGGGAATGATGCAGGCGTAACCGGCCTCGGCATAGCGGTTGCCCACGTCGATTGTGAAGGGATCTTTCTCCAAGCCGGCGTGGGCTATGGGCAAGTGTTGGGCGATAACCAAGCCGGGGTGAGGGCCGCTGTTTTTAGGCAGAAAGACCAGTGCTTGCATGGGGCTGTCTTGGACGTCGATTTTGATGGAATTATACATGGGTATTCTCCGCTATAGTAAGCTGTTTTTGCCATTTGCGTGCAATGATCTGACAGCATAGTTAATTCGGTGATACTCGCCAAATATTTTCTGCCAATTCTCGTGCGCCTTGTCGACGAGGCTTATCGAATAGCTTTCCTTTTGACAGTTTGTCACCGGCGGTAGGCACATCTTTGGGCAATAAGCGGGTTGGATATACAAGAGTAGTAAAAGTAAAGAGCTAGATTATAGATATATTATTATCTCACAGAGAGGCCTAGTTGTCCCATTCTTCTGATTGAAAACAGATATATATGAAAATAGAGTTTCAATTTGAAACCCCGCTACACATATTGCTAATATTGCGTGAGATAACATCTACCCCTGTTTGCATCTCTCCCTTAAGGAGGGATTTATGAAACGTTATCTGGTTAGTTGGGCAGTTATTAGTGCTTTTGCCGTGTCGCTACCGAACTCGTCTCTAGCGACGAATGGCATGAATCTAGAAGGATACGGTCCAATTGCTTTGGGTATGGGCGGCGCATCGCTAGCCCACGACAATGGCACGGCGGGGGTGATGAACAACCCTGCGACGCTCGGGCTTATGAAAATAGGCAGTACTCGTGTCGATCTAGCGTTGGGCAAGTTGGGGCCCAGTGTATCGGCTTCCGTGCTAACGCCGCAGGGGCGGATCAAGGCCGAATCGCTAGCCGACGCTTTTTATATGCCGGCATTGGGCATCGTGCAGCGCCGGGGATCGTTGACCTATGGTGTGGGCGTTTTCGGCCAGGGTGGCATGGGGACCGAGTTCTCGACCTCATCGTGGTTGGCCGATCCGAGCCAGGGTAACAACACGGCCTTGAGCAAAGGGTTGAAGAACCACTCGGAGGTAAGCGTGGGCCGTGCCATTGCGCCGCTTACGTATAATGTTAACGAAAAGCTGATCGTTGGTGGCAGCCTCGACTTCGTGTGGGTTGGTATCGATTTGCAAATGGCTATGTCGGAGAGCCAGTTCATCGACTTGGCAACTACGCAGGTGGCCGGTTCGGTCGGTGGCGGTATGGTGCAGGCCTTTGGCATGCTCTACGAGCCTTTTGGCGGTACGGGGATTAGTCAGTTGCACCACGCTTATTTTGATTTCTCTAATGACAGCGCCTTTACGGGCGAAGCCAGTGGTTCGGGCTTTGCCGCCAAGTTCGGGTTAGTCTATCAGGCGGCGCCCAAACTGACGCTGGGCGCGATCTACCACAGCGAGACGAGTCTAGGCGACCTAGAGGCGGACGAGGCGACGGTGGTCATGGGAGTCAATATTGATGCGGGCATGGCGCAGGGGCAGGCACCTTCA
Source organism: Planctomycetota bacterium (assembly GCA_047616505.1). Taxonomy (GTDB): domain Bacteria; phylum Latescibacterota; class UBA2968; order UBA8231; family UBA8231. Next base: position 8,571 of record JBLHGI010000107.1, on the reverse strand, counting down.
GGTCAGTATATCGACGTCAATATGCCCGTGAGTGGATCTATTGCGGTCGAAAACTTTGAATGGCCGGCGATTTGGGGTGTGGGCTTAGCGTACCAAGCACACGAGCGTTTGTTAGTTGCGGTCGATGTGCGCCGGATTCAGTGGTCGGGCGTGATGGAGCGCTTTGAAATGCGCTTTGAGGCCGATGCCGGGCCGCAAAATGGCGGCTTTGCCGGCCAGGTATTAGAAGCGGTGCTCTTGCAGAAATGGGAGGACCAGACCGTGCTGGCCTTGGGTGCGGCCTACGAGGTCAGCGAAGTGCTGCATCTGCGCGCCGGTTTTAACCGCGCCAGCAACCCGGTGCCCGAGAGCTATCTCAACGCGCTCTTTCCCGCGATTGTCGAGCAGCATCTGACGGCGGGTGCTGCTCGACAAGATCGGTCAGAGCTCACAGGTTGATCTGGGCTATCAGCCGCGGTTTTGAAGCGGTGAGCACGAATCCCGGCAACGGGCTGACGGTGCCGCCGGTCGAATCGACGCACGGCCAGCTCAACGGGCAGATTATCTATTCGCACATGTTTTAGTGGTTATTAATAGAATGACATGAAAGGTATTAACAGATGCGCAGAACAACATCCATAGGCAGTGCTCTCTGTGTGCTGCTGCTGGTATTCATTGCCTGTGGCTCAGATAATAGCACCAATAATGATCGGGAACCCGTCGCCGATGACAGCGCTAATAATGACGAACCAGCGGCCGACAATGGCGCCAGTGATGACCAAGTGCCAGCCAGCGGCGGCGCTGTGGACATAACGAGTGCGCTGTTTACCAATCTCGACGCTAGCTGTGCCTCCTACGCCAACGCCTATTTCTCCTCGGTAAAAGACGTGCAAAACGGTCTCAGTTTTGACGGTGACCTAACGATAGCGGTCGTCGGTGACCAATGCGTTTTTGAAACCAATGCGATACCGAATCACGACTTTAACGACGGCGGTAATTTTGCTACTCCCGTATCGGCACAGAGCGCGCGCTACGAGATTCCCGCAACGCCTGTAGCTGCCGCCAACGTGACCCCATTGGAAATGGGCGACGATGCCATTTTTCTCAACGGCGTAAAACTCGACCTGCTCGCCGCGGCCTGTTACGATGTGGGATCTGAACCCTTGGGTCGAGAAAAGATCGGCTGTGGCCCCGATCAGATGGACAATCCCTGGCGCTACGACCCAATGTCGTCACTCAATGAATTTGGCACCGACAACAACAATGCGCATACCCAACCCGACGGCACCTACCACTATCACGGTAATCCGATGGCGATGTTTGTGGCCGACTGTGAAACGGGTGCGACGGTATCGCCCGTAATTGGTTTTGCCGCCGATGGTTTCCCCATTTACGGCTCGTGTTTTGATGATAATGGCACGGTGCGCCAAGCTATTTCCAGTTATCTCTTTAAAGAAGGGGGTAGTGCACGACAGGTCGTTGCTACTTATACCACCCCAGCGAGCGGGCAGGGCGCTGTTGCCAGCGGAAATTACGATGGCCAGTTTCGCGGTGACTACGAGTATATGGCGGGTGCGGGTGATTTGGACGCGTGCAATGGGATGACGGTGGATGGGCAATACGGCTACTATGTGACGGATGCCTATCCGTGGGTGTTGGGGTGTTATACGGGGACGCCGGATGAGTCTTTTGGTTTGGCTATGGGGCCACCGCCTCGCCCTTGAGGGAATTCTAGGTAAATCCTTAGGTATGTGAATAGCCTCGGTCAAAAAAGACTGGGGCTATTTTGTTGGTGTTTATAGAGCGGCTCTGGATTAGATGGGGGTTCTTCCATAATATTATAGGCTTATGTTAAAGGCTATTCTTTGGGACAACGATGGGGTGCTGGTCGATACGGAGCACCTGTACTTTCGCGCGTGTCGCGAGGCGGTGGCCCGCATTGATATAGAGCTGAGCGAAGCGCGTTTTATCGATCTCTTTCTCAAGAAGAGCGAAGGGCTGTCGGCGTTGATGCGCGAGCGTGGTTTGGGTGCCGATGAGATGGAGGCGTGCACGCGTTGGCGCAATGCTCGTCATGCGGAGCTACTGCAGCAGGGGGTGCCCGTTATTGAGGGTGTGCGCGAGGTGTTGGATGTGTTGCATGGAAAAGTGTGCATGGGCATTGTGACTTCTTCGCGGCGCGAACATTTCGAAATCGTTCACGCCAAGACCGATCTCTTGCCCTATTTTGACTTCGTGCTCTTGCGCGAGGATTATGGCGAGTCCAAACCCGACCCCGAGCCCTATCTCGAAGCCATGCGGCGCAATGGTCTAGTCGCTGCAGAATGCCTAGTGGTAGAAGATTCGGATCGCGGGCTGCGCGCGGCGTTGGCCGCGGGTGTGCGCTGTGCCGTAATTCCGCAGGGCCTAACGCGTGGTCTCGACTTTAGTGGTGCTTGGCGCATGCTAGATAGCATCCGCGAGATCCCCGACCTAGTAGACGAATTCTCACGTTCTGTACAGGAGAAATAAATGAAACTGAGCACCACGACCTTGGGTTGCCCGGCTTGGAGCCTGGACGAGATCATTGCCAATTGCAGTGAATACGGTTTGGATGGAATCGATTTCCGCGGCGTGCAGGACACGCTCGATGTGACGCAAATGGCGGAATTTACGAGCGGTGTCAGCGAGACCAAACGCAAGCTGGGCGATGCGGGTTTAGAAGTATCGGGAATTAGCTCCAGCATCCGCGTTTGCGTGCCCGAAAAGTTAGAGGATAACCTCGAAGAGGCCAAGCGCACGATCGCCGCGGTCAAGGCGTTGGACTGCGCTCAGATCCGCGTCTTTGGCGCCGGCGATAGCGAGACGCACAGCAAAGAGGCGCTGGCCGATATGGGCCGCGAGACGATTGAGAAGATCTTGCTCTTGGATGGTGCACGCGATTTAAAGTGGGTCTTTGAGACACACGACGAGTGGATCAAGGCCGTCGACTGCAAGCTGCTGCTCGATCGGATTCCCGACCCGGCCTTTGGTGTGCTCTGGGATATGGGGCACACGGCGCGCGTCGGTGACGAGACACCGGCCGAGACCTATGCGGCCGTGGGGGGGCGCACATTTTATACCCACGTTAAAGACGCTATCTTTGACGAAGCGCATGCAGAGGCGATGAAGGATGGCTGGCGCTATGTGCCGCCGGGAACCGGGCAACTGCCGCTGGCCGAGGCAATCGCCCTGCTCAAGGAAAATAACTATGACGGTTGGATTATGTTCGAGCACGAGAAGCGCTGGCACGCCGAATTGGAAGAGCCGGAAGTGATTTTCCCACAATTCGTCGGCTGGGCGCGGCCGCTGATCGGTTAGGGTGTCTATGCGTCTGGACTATCCCGAGGTGGCGCTGCGCGTGCCGACGATCTTGTTGCCCAATGAGGACATCGCATTAGATACGTGGGCTGTTATCGCCTGTGACCAATACACATCGGAGCCCGGTTATTGGGATGGGGTGTATCAGCACGTCGGCCAAGAGCCTTCGACATTGCACCTGGTGTTTCCAGAGGTCTACCTGGAAACGGCCGATAGCAACGAGACCATTGGCTCTATCAACGAGCGCATGGACGCGTATTTGCAAGAAGGCGTGCTGCGCGAGTTGCCGCCGGGTTTTGTACGGGTCGAACGCACGCTGGCGTGCGGCGCGGTGCGCAAGGGGCTGATGGTTGCCCTCGATCTCGAACAGTACGATTATCGCGACGGCGCCCAGGAACTGGTGCGGACGACGGAGGGCACGGTATTAGGGCGTTTGCCGCCGCGGATCCAAGTGCGCGAGCAAGCCCCGCTAGAAGTGCCGCATATCATGGTGCTGATCGACGACCCGCAGCACACGGTCATTGAGCCGCTCTTTAAAGCAGAGCAAACGCCGCTCTACGATGGTGAGCTGATGTTGGGCGGCGGTCGCGTGCGCGGTTATCATGTCGGCGACGAAGCCTCTATCGAAAAATTTGTCGGCAATTTGGCGGCGCTGGGTGGCGGTGAGTCGCCGATGCTCTACGCGATGGGCGACGGCAACCACTCCTTTGCCACGGCCAAGGCCGTATGGGAACGGATCAAGGAAGAAGCCGAGGATCGGGAAGCAATAATGCAGCATCCCGCGCGCTATGGGTTGGTAGAACTGGTCAATATACATGACGAGGGGTTGGAATTTGAGCCGATCCACCGCGCGGTTTTTGGCGTGGATACGCAGGAGTTGATGGCGGCGGCGGCGGCGTTTTTTGCGGCAGAGGAATTTAGTTGGGGCTATTGCGAAGATGGGGAAGAGTCGGTGGAGGCTGCTGGCACGGGCCATGCCATCGCTTTTTTTAGCCATGGCCGGCGCGGTTGGTTGCGCATAGGAGACCCTGTCTCCCATTTGCTGGTGGCCTCGTTACAGGCTTTTATCGATGATTTTATCGAAGGCTATCCGCTGGCCAAAGTCGACTATATCCACGGCGAGACCGCGCTGGAAAAACTGGTCTCAGAACCCCATTGCACGGGGTTCCTTTTGCCGGGCATGGACAAGCGCGAGCTCTTCCAGACCATTGCCGCAGACGGTGCGTTGCCGCGCAAGACGTTCTCGTTGGGCGAGGCCGAGGACAAGCGCTATTACGTAGAATGTAGACGGATTGTGCCCTAAATCAGATGACGACGATGGGGCGATTCTCTTTCGCCTTGGTCCACTAGTTCAATAAGCCGCCTATTTTTTGTAGTCGTATTTCTTGTTGCGGTTGATATAATCGATGGGTCCGTCGACAAACTCAGCAATCGTTTCTAGCGGACTATCCGCAAAAATTTCTTCCGATCCCTTTGCAAATAAGAGCGGCTTGCCCGCGTTCCACCAGCGCGCCCAGTGAATCATGGCGATCATGGGGCGCGGTGTATCCGTGTGGTTGGGCATGCCGCCGTGCCAGACGCGCATATCGCGGATGAGCAGGCTGCCGGCCGGCACGCTGGGCTGTAGGGGCTGTGTCTGTGTGCGCATGTGTTCTAGTGCGTCGTCGGGGATTTTTATATCGCCGTCGCTAATCGTGGTGTCGAGATGGGTACCTGGCCATAGCTCGGTGCTGCCGTTCTCTGGCGTCATATCGACGACGGGCACGTTGACGACGAGTGCATAGGCCGGATGGGCTTGGGGCAAATTGGGCCAGAGCTGGCCTATATCGACGTGCAGGGGTTGGCGGGTGTCGTTGGGCAGACAGGTGTTGCCGCTATAGAAGGTGTTTTTTACGCCTTCGCCGAGTACGGCCTGCGTCACATCGACGGCGAAGCTATTGACGAGCACATCGCCGAAGAGATAGGGGGCGAAGGGCGGTGGGTCTTGCTGTAGGTGGCCGTCGTAGAACTGATAGGGCACTTCGTCGAGCGCCATGATCTGCGCTACATCGGCGAGCATGCGCTCGCGCAGTACTGCAATATGTGCCGTGTCGATGGCGTTGTGTAGCACGACAAAACCATCATTGCGCACGGCGCTCACCGCTTCTTGTATGCGCTCGGGCGTTAGGTGCCCTTCCTTCTTTTCGCTCGCCGCTATTTCTAGTTCGATCACCGTCTGCTCCCTATTTGTCTTTGACCCAACTCATGCTTTCACCGCGCACGAGAAAGGAGCGCTCGTCCCAGACGCCGGGGCGGGTGACGGGAATGACACCCTGTTCGACGGCGACGTCGAGCGGATTGGCGCGCGTTTGCAGCGGTAGGGCTACGCGCTCGTGCATACGCGCAGATTCGTAGACACCCATCATGATTTCGGTGGCCGCGCGCCCGTGCTCGGCCTTGCCGGGATAGTCTTCGTAGTCGCCCTCGATCCACTGACATATGCCATAGGCCTGATCGACAAAGGCATTGCCATAGCCGCGCGCCGCTTTGTCCGTCGGTTCGAACTCTTTCCAACCATTTGAGGTGGCGTTCATATAGCGCAGGCTATTGTCGTTGACGACGAGCATGCCCTCTTCGCCGTAGATATGTGCACCTACTTGGTAGGTGTTGTTCATCTCGTTTTCGATGACGCCCTCAATATCGCCGTCGTAACCGATGATGCCGGCACAGCGATCTTCGACGCGGTGGCCGAAGACGTAGTGATCGGTATGGCGCTCGACGGAGCCCATGATCCAGTTGACCTTGGGGTCGCCGAGAGCGTAGAGCTGGAAGTCGATACAGTGCGTGCCGGTGTTCATCATACCGGCCTTGATCGCCGACCACAGGCGTATGGGTTTGCCGATGGCGCCGTCGGCTACCATGCGCCGCGCCTCTTTCCAACACGAGTAGAAGCGGCGCTGGTGGCCGATGGCCAGCTTGACCTCGTTGCGCTGCGCAGCGATGATCATCGCGTCGGCTTCGCCGAGCGAAATGGCCATGGGTTTTTCGCAGAGCACGACTTTGGGGCGCCGCGCGCAGGCGGAGATACTCATCTCGGCGTGCTGCGGATCCCAGGAACAGACGCTGACGATATCTAGATTCTCTTTGTCGAGCATTTCGCGGTAGTCGAGGTACTGGGCCTCGACATTAAAATCGGCGGCGTAGCTGGCCAATGCTTCGGGGTGGGTGTCGGCGATGGCGACGATTTCGGTGTGTTCGCACTCGGCCCAGCCGCGGCCGTGCTCGCGGGCGATGCGGCCAGAGGCGATAACGCCTACGCGGTATTTAGCTGCCATGAGTAGAGATCCTTTTTATAGATAATTGCTTTGCTGTCGGCGATACGTCGCTGGCAATAAGTACAATAAAATAGAGATGGGCGCAAGCTTGCTGGAGCGATCTTTTTATGCCTTGTTATGGGCATCGCTCAGCATCTAAGCACAATCTAAACACAGGGGGACATATTTTGACACCGGAAGAGAAATTCATGTTTGACCTCGACGGCTATCTCGTCGTAAAGGGCGTGCTCAATCAAGAAGAAATAACCGAGCTCAACGCATTGGCCGACACGGCGTGGCCGGGCGAGTACGACGAGAAGGGCCTGCGCCGCACCAGTCGCGTCTCGCTGTGGGGGCCGGCGACACAGCGCCTAATGGACCACCCCAATATCGTGCCCTATCTGACAGAATTGCTCGGTCCCTATGTGCGCGTCGATCACGACTACAGCATCTTTATGCGCAAGGGGGGCAGTGCCGGGCGTTTGCACGGTGGGCAGACGATGCAGGGCGGTGTTCCCGGCGACCATTGGTACAAGTATCACGATGGTCTGATGCGCAATGGCTTAACGGTACTCACGTTTTGCCTGAGCCACGCCGGCTCGGGCGACGGCGGTTTTGGCTGCATACCGGGTAGCCATAAGAGCAATTTTACGACGCAGATCCCCGACGAGGTGCGCACCTACCAGCGAACGGCTCATTACGTGCGCCAGGTGGAGGTCGAGGCCGGCGACGTGGTCATCTTTACGGAGGCGCTGGTGCACGGCACGATGGAATGGACGGCCGAGCACGAGCGGCGCTCTCTATTATATAAGTACAGCCCGGGCCACTCGTCGTGGTCGAATAGCTACTACAACGCCGACGATTATCCAGAAGCGACGGAGCAGCAGCGGCGCCTAATGATGCCACCGTCGATTGGTGGCCGCGAGCCGACGGTAGCAGCGAGTGTTTAAATTGCCATTATTATTGCCGAATATGACAATTTAATTGTCTCTCATATAAACAATTTAATAACAGCTATATATAGATTATTTATGTAATAATTGACAATTATATAGGCGAATTTATATTATTTGGCCCAATATTCGATTAAGACATATCTATTTGTTTTTAAAGTCTTTATGGGAAATATTTCTTTGGGCATGCTCCTTGCAATATCCTTGGTGAAACACAACCAAAGAAACTTAAAAGGAGCAACACAATGAAAACTTTACTCTTCGTCACCGTCGCCGCTTTCGCCCTGATCAACGCCAACGCCAATGCCATCAACGACAAAATATCGGGCCCCCAAGTCGCCTATGTCGAGGTCGCACAAACGATAGACCGCGACGGCAACGGCAACACCGAACTGATGGCAGCCGCCGCTTATGGCGAGACGGCCAAGGTTCGCACCAGCATCGCTCGCGGCGCTGACGTCAACGCCCACGGCTACATCGGCAACACCGCTTTGATCTTCGCCGTGCAGGAAGGCCACACGGAAATCGCCCAGATGCTGGTTGCCGCCGGTGCCAATCCCGACGCCAGCAACGACTACGGCAGCACGGCGCGCAAATTGGCCAAGGGGTACGGACAGCGCGAAATGGTCGAACTCTTCGAGACGACGCCCGTAGAGAGCCGCAGGCCGATGATCGCCGGTCTTTTCTAAGGAAACAAAAAAACAAGCCGGTTCCATCTGCGAAGATGGAGCCGGTTTTTTGTTTTTGTCGCACGCACCATGTAGCACTTGAGATGGCAGCATATCCCCCGAGCCAATCAGCACGGGCTTTTGCCATAGCGCTGACCGCCTTAACTTGGGAACGCCCTCAAAAACCAACAACGGAACCTGCCCCCATGCGAATCCTCTTCTTGCTCGTAGCGCCGTGGTTGTTCAGCAGTTGTAGCGAACCTGACCGCACCGCCTTCAAACCCGTCACTCAGGCAGAGCTGGAGCAGTTCACCCAGCATCCGGCGCAGGAGCGCGACC
>JBLHGI010000106.1:0-16885 GCA_047616505.1 Planctomycetota bacterium | reverse complement strand
TCGATATCGGCCTTCTTGCCCGCGCCCTCGATAATCGTGGTATTGTCCTTGTCGATTATGACCCTACGCGCCTGGCCCAGATCGTCCAGAGTCACATTCTCCAGCTTGATACCTACAGCTTCGGAAATGACCCGTCCGCCGCTGAGCACGGCGATATCCTCGAGCATAGCCTTGCGGCGATCGCCGAAACCAGGGGCTTTGACGGCGGCGACCTTAATGGTGCCGCGAATCTTGTTGACCACCAGAGTCGCCAGCGCTTCGCCTTCTATATCCTCGGCAATAATCAACATCGGCTTACCCGAACTGGCGGTCTTTTCGAGCAGGGGCAGCAGCTCCCGCATATTGGAAAGCTTCTTATCGTGAATGAGAATATAGGCATCTTCCAATTCGACTTCCATGCTCTCGGGGTTGGTGACGAAATAGGGCGATATATACCCTTTATCGAACTGCATGCCCTCAACCACGTCCAGCGTCGTCTCGGTGCTTTTGGCTTCCTCAACCGTAATTGTGCCGTCCTTGCCCACCTTCTCCATAGCCTCGGCAATGAGCCCGCCGATGCTCGTATCCCAGTTGGCCGACACCGTGGCCACCTGGGTGATCTCTTTGGTATTGTCGACGGGTTTACTCTGCTTTTTGAGCGCCGCGACCACTTTCTCCACGGCCTTGTCGATGCCGCGTTTGATATCCATCGGGCTGGCACCGGCCGTGACATTCTGCAGACCGCGACGATAAATAATCTCGGCCAGTACCGTGGCGGTGGTCGTGCCGTCACCTGCGTTGTCAGCCGTCTTAGAGGCGACTTCCTTGACCATCTGAGCACCGATATTTTCAAAGGGATCGCTAAATTCGATCTCCTTGGCTACGGTAACACCGTCCTTGGTCACGCGAGGAGCACCCCAGCTTTTGCTTATGAGGACATTGCGACCTCTTGGGCCTAAGGTGGCTTTTACTGCCCGGCTCAACATAGTGACGCCGTCGAGGATCTTCTCGCGGGCGTCGATGCCGAACAGTATTTGTTTAGCTGCCATTTTTCGTTCTTCCTCTTCTCTCGTTTACACGAGCAAGCTTAAGCGTGCTAGGTGCACACCTACGGATTCTCACTCGTTTCTCTTTTTCTAGTTCTTTCTATAAGTGATCAGCTTCGCAAAAAGAATGCCAACCCTATTGGCAGAAGGTATTTCTCAGTAGATTTGAATCTCTATATCTGAGAAAGCTCGATGGGAAAGCTATTGGCCCCGTGGGCGACAGCTTATTTCTTCTGCATTGGGCTTGCCACCGGATCTCGATATCGAGGAATGGAGCAATCGCAGCTGGCTCGAGAAATCGTTGGTAGCATCCCTATTGGGAAATCTCTCTATGTCAGAATGTCCTATTAGGCAAATCAATGCGGCATTTTGTCGTAGCATAGCTAGTAGTACCTCTATATAATTCTTGATCATCAAACTCGATCTACCTTGGCATCCAGATTGCCTGGAACCGGGGGAATTTCTCTTGCCCTAAATACGTGAAGGCTACCTTGGCCCAGATCAACAGTTTATATCAGCGCATACGAGATCGCTTCTACGAAGTACTCGAGATCTCCCCTCCTGGAGATCGTCTGAGCCAGGTGATCAACCTGACCATCATTGGCCTGGTTATACTCAACGCCGTGGCCGTGGGTTTGGACTTCATATCTTTTTTTGCTCCATACCAGAAATATTTCTATTGGTTTGAAGTAGGCTCCGTAGTCTTTTTTACCCTCGAATACCTGCTTCGCCTGTGGAGTTGCACGGCCGAATCCTCTATCTCAGCCGTAGGCGGGCGCATCCGTTACGCATTGCGCCTCCTGACGTTGATCGACCTAATAGCCATTCTACCCTTCTATCTTCCCATGCTATTTGCCGTAGATCTGCGCATTCTACGTCTATTGCGCTTAGCTCGACTCGCCCGACTCTTCAAAATTTCGCGCTACATGCGCCAATCGCCTCCAGACGAATCATCAGTAGACAATCTTATAAATCAATTCGAGCGACACTTAGCTCAAATCCGGCAGAAACTAACCGCAGGGCGCGAAACCGATTTAGAACACATTCGCCAGCATGTCGAAGATACCATTAGCACCATTCGCCAAAACCAGCGAGCATTGCTCATTCGCTCCCGCCGCAGCCGCACAGGATCCAACCTACTGGAAATAGCCCAGCAACTACGCGATCCCATTGACCTGCTCGAAGAGACACTCGACCAGCAGTCGAGCATTCGCCAAGCCAATGCCTTAAATGAATCGGCCTATGCTGCCACAACGGCTATCTCTGACGAAATGCCCGAATGGGCTAACCTGCGCGTGCGCATCGACTGGAAAAACCTAGAAAGCTTCTGTCGCATTCCCATGCGTCCTATTGTCCAGCACCACTTCCACCATCTGGCCGATCGCGCCCCATCAGCTTTTAATGATTTTCAACGCATCTATCTCGATCAGACCCAACAAGTCCTCGATGGTGTGCGCACCGCCATGCAATATGTCGTTGATTCGTTGGAGAAAGCCCAAGAAAATCGCTCAACTCCCAAGACCCAAGAGATTCAGCGCAGTCTAGGCCGCGCCATCAATCGCCTGCGGGATCTCGGCGAACGATCCCGCGCCGCCTGGGATGTTTTGATATGGGATTTGGAGGAGCACCATCACAACCAAGCGGATCGGGTCAAAATCGATTTGGAGCGCTATGGCAGCTTGATGTTTTATTTAGGGCGTTTGGGCCGCTGGCTCCGACGTCATGCCCACAACCTACTCATACTTACCTGGGATAGCGCCCGACGTTTCTTCCACCTTGCTCAACTACGCTTTAGTGGCACCTATAGCAGCATCTATACCTATTTGCGCCCGACGCTCGAATGGATTGGCCTAGTCCGCCCCGAAGCACTCAAGGTCATGCAAACCATCGACGAGGCGCGACTAAATAGCATCTACGAGCGCAACCTGCCCGAAGACTATTTGGCTCATTTCGCTTTCAAGCCATTGCAGGATGAACAGCTCTTCATCGGTCTTGAAGAAGAGCTAACTACCATAGACCGAGCCATTGACCGTTGGGAAAACCACCTCGCGACCTCATTTATTGTTCACGGCCAGCGCGGCGGCGGTAAAACCTCACTGCTCAACATCGCTCGCCAGCGATTTTTCGACAATGACGACCAAGTGACACAGGCCGTCGTCGAAAGAAAGGTCACTACAAGTGCCGACTTAGTCTCCTATTTATCCTCAATACTCAATTTAGATGGAATCGGCAGTCTCGACGAGTTGGGTAAAACGCTATTGGCCGGCCCGCAACAGGCGATTTTACTCGAAGGATGTCACAACTTGTTTATGCGCCAGATAGGGGGAACTGAGGCCATTCGCCACCTATTCTGGCTGGTCGCTCGCACGAACCACCATATCCTTTGGGGACTGTGCATGGGCAAATACGCCGCCGAATACTTCGGAAAAATTCTGCCCATGAATCGACTCTTCCACTTTGAAATAACCATCGACGAGTGGACACCTGAAGAACTGCGACAGTTGGTTATGGTCCGGCACAACCAGAGCGGCTATCGGCTGCACTACGGCTATGATAAGAGCCTCGACAAAGCCATAAAGCGCTATGTCAAACGCTGGCGTCTACCCGATGAACCCCAGGTACAGGAAGCACTGGCAAATATCTATTTCGAGCGTCTCGCCGATTATAGCGGAGAAAACATTATGGCCGCTTTTTACTACTGGCTGCGCTCATTAGAGCCATCGGGGCAGGATCGTTATACCGTTCGCCCCCTGCAAGAACTCGACCTGGACCTCATCCATTCGTTCTCACTCAACCAAGCATTTATCCTCAACGCCATTTTGCAGCACGACAACTTATCAGCTATTGAGCTATCCAAAATTCTCGATACAGATATGGTAGACACTCGCCTTGAATTGGATATCCTGACCAATCAGAGCATTCTCGATTTCGACATGGGCTCAAGTCGTTTTAAAATCAACCCGGTCGTGCTCAAGCCCGTAGCAGAAATGCTAACAGCCAGAAATCTATAATCGGAACATCAGCGGAGTTATCAATACATGGATCCTTCAGCAATAATCACAGCGAGCGATACGGGCTTTAATATCACCTTCAGCAAGATCTTCCTAGCCCTGAGCATTTTTGCAGCAGCCTATGGCTTAGCCTACAGCCTGACCTTCTTGCTCGAACGCACGGCCGAGCGCCTAATCGCCCATCGCCTGCTCTTCAAGCGGCTCATCCCCGTGTTACGCCTAGCCATCTACGGTGTTACTATTTATTTTGTAATTGTCGTTGTCAGTCCACAGGAAGCCCAGCTCTATGCCATCCTCGGCTCTATGGCCTTGGCGCTCGGTCTGGCGGCGAAGGATCTGCTCAACGACATCATCGGTGGCGTGGTAGTGCTCTTTGACCGCTCCTTTCAGACTGGTGATCGCATCCTAGTTGGCGGCCATTATGGAGAAGTCGTCTCTATTGGGCTGCGCAGTACGAAAATCGTCACGCCGGACGACTCCTTAGTAACCGTGCCCAATTCGAGCATTCTCTCTTCGACGGTATCTAACACCAACGCCGGAGCTATCGACTGTCAGGTGGTCGTCGATATTTATTTGCCAGCAGCAGCCGATTTAGAAGTTGCTGAAGGCATCGCGAGAGAGGCTGTACTCACGTCAAAATACACCTATCTCAGCAAGCCGGTAGTAGTCAATGTCAAAGATGAATTCAAAGAAACCTATCTTTCACACCTGATAGTCAAAGCCTACGTTTTTGACACGCGCTACGAGAACGCCTTCGCCGCCGATCTGACTCGCCGCATCAAAAAGGAACTAGTCCATCGCAATCTGCTGCCGACAGATACGCGTTTCGAAAAATTGCAAAACGAGCCAATCGCTCCATAATCCTGGCCAACAAATACCATTGGCGTCCACCTTGGCCTCCCCCAGCTTGACATCAGCTGAGAGGCTGAATACCATAGAAACATCGATCAGCTAACTAAGAAAGTATTTATGATCAAAGCGACCACTCTCCGCGGCACCGTGTTGGTATGCGAAGACGACGGAGACTATCGCCAAGCCATTGTACGTGCTCTACAGCAGGAGGATCATCAGGTCATCGAAGCGGAAAATGGTACGAATGGCCTGCAGCAACTAGCTGAGGGATCAATCGATGTCGTCGTCACAGACCTGCAGATGCCCGGTGCCGACGGTATAGAAATCCTGCGAGCCGCCACCGCCCAAGCCCCCCCTGTCCCCACACTCATCATGACGGGCTTTGCCAGCGCCGAAACCGCCGTCAAAGCCATGAAGTTGGGCGCGTTGGATTATCTGATAAAACCCGTAGATATTCAAGATCTGCAGTTGGGTGTCCACCAAGCCCTAGAGCGTCGCCGCATGTTCCAAGGTGGTGCGGAGGGACAAGCTAAGGAATTCGGCGATCTGCTCGGAGCTTCTGCAGCCATGCAAAGCGTCTACGACCAGATCCGCCGGGTGGCCCCCTTTAAATCCACCGTGCTTATTACCGGCGAGAGTGGCACGGGCAAGGAACTCGTCAGCCGCGCCATACACGCTCTTTCGCCCGTGGAAAGTGGTCCCTTTATCGCCGTCAACTGCTCGGCCATGCCAAGTGAGCTAATCGAGAGTCAGCTCTTTGGCCATGAAAAAGGCTCCTTCACAGGAGCCTCTGCCCAATATAAAGGTTTTTTCGAAGCGGCAGACGGTGGCACCCTCTTCCTAGACGAGATCGGCGATTTGCCCCTTGAAGCACAAACCAAGATGCTGAGAGTGTTGGAGGATCGCCAGATCACGCGCCTGGGCAGCACAAAACCCGTCGATGTCAACGTTCGCCTGGTAGCCGCCACCAACATCGATCTGTTACAGGCAGTGGGCGAGCGCCGCTTTCGCGAAGACCTCTACTATCGCCTCAATGTGCTCCGCGTCATCCTACCTACCTTGCGAGAGCGCCGCGAGGACATTCCCCTCCTAGTCCGTATTTTTCTCGACCAGTTCGCGCGGGAAAATGGCGTGCCACCACGAGAGATTGACCAGCAGGCACTCACTCTCCTGCAAACTTTCGATTGGCCGGGGAATGTGCGAGAACTAAAAAATATTACCGAACGTCTCGCCGTCATGGCCCGCGGCGAAACCATCCAGATCGAAGACGTGCCCGAGGACATGCACAGCATAGACACCACTACTTCCAGCTCCTCCCCCGACCTCGACCCATTTTCCGGCCTGACGGGCCTTTCCATAAATGAGATCGAAGAAGCCGTTATCCGACGCACACTCGAACACACGGGCAACAATCGAACGCGCGCAGCCCAAATGCTCAACATCAGCCTGCGCACACTACAACGCAAACTCAAGGAATACGGCGAAGACGAATAAGGCGACATATCGTCGTCTTGCACGCCATTTTGCCGCATCTGCGCCACCCTCCACTGCTCTTTCCTCCTCTATCCAGTCTGGCATGCCATTTGCCTTTGTAACATCGCAGATGCGATCACTCTCTGTAATTCTACCCATGCCAGAGCAAAAACCTGTATTATATATGCTCTTGAATTACAGCAGAGGAGATAGACTATGACGGATACAACTATAAACCGCCAATCTACCGGCATACACGGTCTAGACGAGATACTCAGCGGGGGGCTTATACCTGGCCGGGCATATCTGGTCAGCGCCGGTCCGGGCTGTGGCAAGACCATTTTGGGTTTACACTATTTGACCAACGGACTCGCCACGGGTGAAAAGGCACTTTTTATTACGCTGGAAGAATCGGCTGAGCGCATTCGTACACATGCGGATTCTCTCGGTCTGGACTTGCAGGGGGTAGACGTGCTCGATCTAAGTCCCGATGCGGAGTTTTTCACCGCTATGCAGACCTACGACCTATTCTCCCCCGCTGAAGTGGAGCGCGAGCCCATCGCCCAGAAAATCGTCGAGTACGTCCAGCGAATCCAACCGCAGCGCGTTTTCCTCGACTCAATGAGCCAGTTCCGCTATCTCTCGAACGACGCCTTTCAGTTCCGCAAACAGGTCCTCTCCTTTTTGCGTTTTATGACAGATCATAAGGTCACCGTCCTCTTTTCTTCCGAATCAAGCCAAGGTACACCAGACGACGATATGCGCTTTATGAGCGACGGCATTATCGAATTGGCCCTCATCAACGACCAACGCACTGTGTCCGTCACTAAATTCCGCGGTTCGGCTTTCCACCGCGGCACTCACGCCATGCGTCTCGATGGCCAGGGCATGCGCGTCTTCCCCCGCCTAGTCCCGGAAAAATTCCGCAAGGAATTCGAGATTGAACTCATCTCCTCGGGTGTTCCATCCCTCGACAACTTATTACACGGTGGTATAGAGCGAGGCACCGTTAGCATCGTTAGCGGCCCCTCTGGGGCAGGAAAAACAACGCTCGGTTTGCAGTTTATGCAGGAAGCCGCCAAGCGGGGAGAGCGATCAGTAGTGTACACCTTTGAGGAAGGCATCAACTCCATTGTCCATCGCTGCGAGGCAATTGGCCTACCTGTCCGCGCTATGCTTGAAAAGGGCTCACTCTCGATCATTCCCATCGAGCCACTCATCTACTCACCCGATGAATTTGCTTCGCTCGTGCGTCAAGAGGCCGAGGAAAACGAGCTGCGCACCGTGATGATCGATAGTACGGCCGGCTATCAACTGTCTTTCCAGGACGAGCACTTAGAGAGTCACCTCCACTCGCTATGCAAATATTTAAAAAACATGGGCACGACGGTGCTCCTGATCAATGAGACAGACGATATCATATCCAGCAACTTCCGCGCCACCACCCTCGGCATTAGTTATCTAGCTGACAATATCATCTATATCCGCTATGTGGAAATAGAGGGCGTTATGCGCAAGGCTATCGGCGTGCTCAAAAAACGTCTGAGCGACTTCGACAAATCCGTCCACCCCTTCGAAATCACATCATCTGGTCTGAAGGTCGAGAGCCAAGACGGACTCTCCGGCCTACAGGGTCTCCTCAGTGGAAATCCGGACATCATCGATGATTCACAAAGATCCGAATAACTTATGACGGACTCTCCCGCTATACTTGCGGCCGATACCAACGACTGCAATCTCAGATTGCTGATGCAGGTCCTCAGCAAGGCGGGCTATCGGGTAGAAAGTGCGACCAATCTCGCCGACCTGGACCAGACCCTAACAAAGCACGATACTGGCTTTGGCCTAGCGTTGATTGATGTCTCTGGTTTTGACGTGAATATCTGGGGATACTGCGATCGCCTAAACAAACGGGCTATCCCCTGGTTAGCCTTTTGTCTGGCCCATCAGGAAATGGAGGTGCAGCGCCGCGGCTATCGCTATGGCACGCGCGGCGTGCTCGTTAAACCGATCACGGCAGAAATGTTGATCCGCACGATACACGAAGTATTGGAAAGTCGGGTATGAGCCGCGTTTTTTTATTGCTGCAGAATCGTGAAAATCGCCGCCAACTAGACGCCCTACTATCGGAGCGCTATGAAATCGCCCCTTCGCGGGACCTAAATGAACCCTTCGACTTAATTATCGTCGATGGTCCATCCTTCCAACAGCGGCAATCCGAACTCGACCAGCGCAAAAAGAGCGAAGATCCGCTCTTTTTGCCCTTGCTTCTCTTGGCACCATCCCAGGACAAACGCGCACTCACTCAGCGCCTGTGGCAGTACGTCGATGATGTAATCGTACCACCCGTAGAGAAAGTCGAGCTCCTGGCCCGAATCGAGATGCTGTTGCGCACACGTCAGCTCTCTCTCAATCTCGAAGTGCACAGCCGGGAATTACAGAAACGCTATGAAGAACTGGATGAGCTACGCCTTGTATTGGAAGAAAAAAACACCGCGCTCGAATTTTTACACGAGCAGAAGAACCAGTTACTCGGTATGGCCGCCCACGACCTGCGTACACCACTCGGAATTGTCGCCACCTATAGTCAATTCCTACAACAGGAAGCCGGAGAGACGCTCAGCGAAGAACAGCGCGACTTCCTCTCTAAAATCCGCTCTTCCAGTTCTTTTATGCGCGATTTGGTTGATGATCTGTTGGACATTACGCATTTTGCTGCTGGAGAAATGAAGCTGCATCTCAGCTCAGTAAACCTAGCCACACTCGTAGAGAACAATACGGCTCTCAATCGCACCTTAGCTGCTCAGAAACAGATCGAACTAACCTACCGTTGCAGTCCAAATATTTCGATTATACGCGCTGACGAGACTAAGCTCGAACAGGTGCTCAACAACCTCATTGGTAATGCCATTAAATTTTCACACCCATCCAGTGCCATAGAGGTATCTATAGACCAGGGCGCGGACCATGTAATCATCTCGGTAAGGGATGAGGGTCAGGGAATTCCCAATGAGGAATTGGATGGGATCTTCGATCCGTTTCAAACAACCAGTACCCGAAGTACTGCATTTGAAAAAGGCACTGGATTAGGTCTGGCTATTGTGCGTCGCATCATCGAGGAACACGGCGGTAAAGTCCACGCCGAGAGCGAGATGGGCAAGGGCTCAACTTTCTATGTAGTACTTCCAACGTTTAGAGTAGCCCAAACAGCTGGCCCCGTCCCCACACCCATTGCCCCAACGGAACAAATTCCTGCCTACGACCGCGAGGCTGCACTAGAACGCTACGGCACTATAGGAGCTCTGAACCAAGCTGCTGCCAATTTTATTGAGAGCTACCCGCCCCTTCTCGACTCCGCAAGCAGCGCACTGGCAAAAGGCGAAGCCCGCACGTTACTCCGCACTAGCGCGAAGCTGAGTTGGCATCTGGGTCAGCTCAGTGCCCCCGTAGCACTCGAAGCCGCACTGGAATTGGAAAACGCGAGCCGCAACGGAATCCTAACAGAGGCCATCACCCCTCTCAACCGTCTTGAACGGGAAATTCAACGCCTCGCACAGGAGCTCCGCAATTGACCTGCACGGCATCATTGCAATCTGTAATCGCCACAAAATAGCGATGTAATTTTTCGTTACACCGATCCATTAACCGCCATACCATACGTCGTTAATACCACGATTTCATCTGCAACCGTTAAGCCCCATTCGCGCACGCGGTCGGGATTCAGATACACATCGGACTCATCCCTCAGCCGTATCCCCAACGCAATTTCACCACGTTGGGCGACTTTTTTCTGTATCTGGCCGAAGGACACGCGTTCTCCGGTCAACTCGTACAGGGAAGCAGACCGAAAGTTGATTTCGGTACTACTTGGTCCAAAAAGCTCGTCAAATACCCGACGCAACTCGGGTCTAAGCGCCACCTGCGCGAGCATATGGCTTATGACTTGTGGGCTGACTAAAATCTCAGTGCGGCCGCCAACACAAAGCTCGGTATTCTTCGGATCCAATAGTTCGACTAGAATACTAGGTCCATTTTCGCTGACCAGATCCTGAAGCAGCAGATGTCCTAATATTGTGCGCGCATCGGCTTCCTCTCCGGACTCCTGTCGGTCACTTCCCAATAGTACCAGATGGTCAAAGCTCTCCGGGTGAAAACGAGCCAAATCGGACGGCACGGTGAAATCATCTTCATGATGCTCTACCTGTATGGTATTCAGGTGTGGGCTTTTGCGCTGACTTATGGAAAAAGAGGATAAAACGTCAATTTCAAATGCATCATCATAGCTATCGAACTCACGTAGTAGTACAGGTGCTTTGTGATTCCAACCGAGAATTAGTAAGCGCTTTGTCACCGTTTTTTGCTCCACTTCTCCACACTCTTTCTCACGCTCTAATGGCTCGGGGATGAAATTTTCTACAGACGTACCATCATTGACGCTCTTCGTTACGAGAATCAACCGATCCCCCACCCCCACAGTAAAACCATCTGCAGGATTTAGTACGGTCTCGTAACCGCCGTCTGTTTCTGGGCGCAATACGCCGATTGGAATGGCTCGTATAAAGGCGGGGGCCAAATCCTGAAATCGCATTCCGACCAAAGATGCCCCTGAACGTATGAATACTCCATTTCCCGTGCCGCTCAGAATCTCGTTGAGCACATGCGACAATCCCGGATGGCGCACATTTTGGGCGATGAGGCGACTTATGAAGAGATCGCTGCCCAACACTTCTACCACGCCCTGGTAGGCCCGCGCAGCGAGCAAAATCTTTTGCTCGTCAAAAATCTCGGTGACCAGTAGCGGATAATCCGTCCGCTCTTCACTGGGAATATGCTTGCCGATGGAAAGTAATGTCTTGATCGTGCGCGCATCCGCCGCCAGCGCCCCACCGGAAACAAAATCACCTCCCGGTAGAATGATAGCTGCCGCGTTGCGGAAGTCCACCCGGTGCAAATGGTCGATGTCCAGCGACGTGCCCGTGCGGAAAATAATCCGCTTGCTGTCCCACTGCTCGCCCAAGAAATCGCGCAGGCCCTGGACTAGAGCCGCATCGACTTCTTCGGCCAAAATGACGATATTCAGCCGCCGCACTCCGTGCCGTTGCAAGAATCGCTGCAGGCGTTCTGGAGACGCCAGCAGCAACTCCTCTACGATCGAAGCGGTGCGATTTGTCCAGCCCAAGATCAATACGTGGTCGCTTTGGACAATTGGCGTCAATCCACTTTCCAGCCGCCGCATCGTCTGCCCAAACCATTGGTTCATAATGGCGATCAACGCGCCCATAAAAACCACATAACCCAGTACGGTTACGGCCGTAGAGATAATCCGCCGCGCCAGTCCTTCGTCGTCTCCCAAATACCCCGGATCCGTAAGACGCAAAAAGGCCCACCACACGGCTTCCATCGGCCCTGAAAAGCCGCCATCTATTTCTAGCGCCAATAGCCCACCACCGGCCGAGATTAATCCAATTAGCGCCGCAATGAACAAAAGTCGATAATGCGCCCCGCGCAGCAGCATGCGCTCGACGTGAAACTTAAATCTATTTTTTAGTCGCTGTAACATATGCTCCGTTTCAAAACCATTTATCCTTCCATACGTGCCCCAAACCCACTTGTAATTCGGATTTAAACCCCGTATCACCTACAGCACTGCTGCGATGGGCAAAGAAATTGGCATTTATAGTAAAGTGAAGATCGCCGCTCAGATGGAAGGACAACGCATTGTATTGTTGGATGGATATCGTCCGAGTCTGCGATGCACCAACAAAGAGCTTCATAGATGTAGCGAGTGTGTTCTCGCCCCATTTCAGCTTGTATTCAGGCAGAGCTTCTATACCCAGATCGCTTTGCTCAGTTATAAAATCGCGCTCGATGCCCAAGCCCAATCTCACTTTGGCATTAGCACCGAACAGTTTATGGAATCCCGCACTGCCGCGCAGGCTGAGTGGACGCTCTTTCTCTTTGGTCCATACCGTGTTGAGCGCCAGTGCTACAAAGGGGGCCGGTTTGCGCGTTTCTCGCGTATAGGTCACATCGGCTTGCAGACGATCTGCCGCCTCGCGGAAACGCCCCTCGGTGCGCACCTGACCATAGTTAGAGCGCAACTGATTCTCAATCTTCCCCGTGGGCATTTCATAGTTCAGACGCATATGGATCTGGGCGCTCCAGGACAGAGCCTCCTTACCGCTGAGGAAAGAGACATCTCGGTATGCAGCCGCCTGTTCACTAAACCCCGCCCAGGATAACGAACCGTCCAATTGTGTGCGCATCTTCCACACCCGGCTCCCCCTTTGAACAGCCGTTTTTTTTCCGATGCGAATCACATCGATAATTGATTGTTGGAGAGAAGGGGCACTTTCGCGATTGTAATCGAGCTGACGCGGAGAGAAATAATCGTCCCCGCCTTCGGCCAGATAGGCCGTAGTAGCCACGCGATACACCTCGCCGGAATCTAACTTGCGGCCATTTACTTTGCCGCTTTCAGCTTCATAGCCGGAAAAAAGCAGCTTCTGCCCTGCTTTCTTGCGGCCTTTGCTCTCCGATGCCAGACGGGCTAGCTCCTTCCCCGTAAGATCCAGCGCAACGAGTAGGTCGTCATAGCGCACAAATTTGCGAATATGTTCAAGACGAACCGTATCCTGTAATGCGATCGGATGTAGTGTTCCCTGGTTTAGAAAACCGACCTCGACGGCCAATGTCTGGCGGATTATTTGCGCCGCCCATTGGGGAAGCCGCTCTGCCCCATCGGGTTTTAGCCCAATCACCTCACTTCCCGCTTGAACAAAATACTCGACTTGACGCTGAATCAGTGCTGCGGCTTTCGGGTCGGGAGGCACGGTCTCATCCAGCGGCAATAGCCGACCCGCAAAATCCAGCTCGACCATTCCCGAATCCGTGCGCGCTAATTCGAGATCTACCCTGCCTACAAAAGCCCCGCGTCCTGGCGTAGAAAGAATGCGCGTACCGTTGCTAAGCAGGATCTGATGCGGCGTGGATCCTTCGCCAACACCACGCCTGAACCCACCAGCGATAAAGAGGTCGACCTCGGGAAAACGCTGGGCCAACTGCAGCGCCTCCTCTTCTTCCATGTGGACCAGAACGATAATATAGTCGGTTGATGCCGCGAGTTCGGGCAACATATCGGAGAGCGCCTGATATGGGTCTCCGATTTTCAATCCCGGATTGAGCAGCGGGTTGATCACCCTCTGTACAGAAGGGGAGAGTAAACCCGTAAGGCCCATATGCAAACCAGCCCTTTCAACGAGCATCCATTTTTGCAACGGGCTTTCTCCCACGACTTCGACATTAGCGGCTAAGAGCGGAAATCCCAAGTCCTTCACTCGCACCCTCAGCGTATCGATGCCATAGTCAAACTCGTGATTGCCCGGCACCATGGCTGCATATCCCGCTTCTTGCATCAACTGCGCGACCAGTGCTCCACGTCCAAAACGCGCCAGTGCAGCCTCGCCCAGCGCATCACCTGCGTCCAGAATCAGAGCATCTTTATCGGCTCTTCCCAAAACTGATACGAGCCGCGCAAATCCCCCGCGCGACGATTCGCCCATAAAAGCCGACGGGAGCAAGCGCCCTTCGAGATCGTTCGTATAATAAAGAGTCAGTCGATGCACCGACTCCGCACCAGTGGCGGTCTGTGGAACACCAAAGCATATCAGGAAACATGCCAACAAGAGACCAAAAGGGTTGCTTGCCCTCTTTTCAAGAGCCCCATACATGCTTCCCTACCTGACACCTTCGGCCAAATACGGCAAAGCCTCGCTCCAATGCACCTCACCATCCAGCACCGCCAGACGCATGGCTTGCTGCAAAGAGAGCTCGCCCAAAGGCGCGGGGGGAACAGCCCTAGGCTCCAACGTACTAGCCCACTCCACAAGTTGTTCATCCAAAGGCCACACGCCAAACAGGAGACGCCGCCCCAAATACCCATCACCACAGCACTCGCAGCCCTGCGCCTCACCAATTGCTACACCAGGTTCTATATTCACCTTCTCAACGGCATCATCGCTTGCCGGCTGCATAGTGCGGCAGTGGGGACAGAGACGTCTGAGTGCGACGCTCTCGACCATCCCCAGTAACGCCCGGACAAAAACCTGACGGTCGGAGCCGCCAGATGCCAGCGACTCCAATGCCGGTAGATTTCCACTAGCGCTGATCTGGGCAATCACCAGAGCACCAGCACCGACATTTTCAAGCAAATAACGTTTTTCCACCGCCAAGTCGAACACTTCAACACAGAGCGCGTTGGGCTGCATGTCCAGCGCCGTTCGCCACATATCTGCGACGTGTGCTTCCTCTCCGCTGCTCATATCGAGCTGCACGAGTCTTTCATCGCGATACTGCACCCGGCGATCGAGAGCAACAACTAGGCGCCCTTCAGTAGCCAGAAAACGAGCGAGACCGAGTCTGTGGCCATCCGCGCTGGGCCCGGGAGCCCCAGTGATTAACAGAATACCGGGATGGCCCGAAAGCAACTTTTGCATCGCACGAACCTGGCTTTCACTATAACCCAGCGCCTCCAACCCGCCTTCGCTTTGATCGAGAAAGAAATGTACGTGGACGAGCTCGCCCAACAGGGTAGGCACCACCTTCAGTCGAAATTGATATTGCTGACGGTCAATCTCGTGCTGCCCCACAGCTTCGCGAACCGTGCCTTCCTCTGGCAGAGACACCATTTTCTTGAGCCAATCTCGAAGTAGACTCGCGAGAGGTCCAGGATAATGGGCAAGCTCGCGGCGATTGCCCTCGGGGCCCAATAGCAAACGCGCTCCATCGTGAAGTGGGTCGAGAAAAAAATCGGGAATACCACCGGAGATGGCATCGAGAAAAATTCGCCGGCCCAACTCGGCAACCTGGGCCGTTGTTTCCATCTCGGGATCGGAGGTACTTTCCATCTCGGGACCAGGTGCACTCAATTCGCTGTGCAATTCTAATCTTTTGGCAAAAAACGCCAATGCCTCCCCGAGCGCTTCTTTTAAAATCTGACCTTCATCGGCAACAACCGCTTCAAAACGCACGAGCTCGGACTCGGTGAAACATAGTCGCCTTTCGCGTTTTTCTCCCTTGAGGTCACCGTCGACCACTTTGCGATAAACCTCCGCTCGCCCAAGTCCAAGCCGCTTAGCCACTTCATCGACAGGGTAAAATATTTCTTCCGCCACAACTATTCCTCACGTCTGAGATCTATATCTTTAGCCGGCACGGCGACCTCCAAGCCGGCTTGTTCGAATTCTTTGCGCATCTGAGTGATGATGTCGCCAAATACCTTCATCGTCTCCACCTGACTCCAGGCCTCAAGTAGTACCAATATGTGTTCACTCGTCGCATCAGATACCGTAAGTGATGGCGGGGGTTCGTTCAGCACCGCCTCGTGCTCTCGGAGCACACCCAGTGCCAGATCTTCTACCCAGTCTACATCGGTTTCATAGGACAGGCGCATAGGAATGCGGATGGCGCGCGTATCGAAAGAGGAAAAATTGACGATCTTGTTGCGCCACATCACTAGGTTGGGTACTACGACGCGTACGTTATCCAGCGTGACGAGACCTGTATAGGTCATCTTGACTTCGGTGACGCGACCAATTTGGGCAGGTGGTCCAAACTCGATCAAATCGCCTTGTTTGAATGGGCGAGCGGCCAGCATCATGATACCGGAAAAGTAGTTGGCGATTGAGGTTCGCGCTCCAAAGCCGATGATGACTCCGCTGATACCGAAAGTGGTCAGCAGGGCGTCCACCGGGAAATGAGCCTGCTTGAGGGCGGTGACATAACCTATAACGATTACTCCGTAGCGCGTTGCCGTACTGAGATAATTCCATAAGATCTCGTCCCCACCTAACCTTCGAGTTGCGCGATCGACCAAGCGTTTAACCCACAGGCTGGCCCACCAAGCTCCAACTGCAATCAGGAATGCCGTAAATAGATCGGGCAGCCAGGCCAGAAAAGAATAGGTGTATTCACCTGCCTGCGATACAAGAAAACTCTTGATTTTATCCATATTTTTTCGGCATTTCTGATATTAATTATCACGCTCAGTATCGACCTGTATCGGCACAGTCGAGCGGATGTGCAAGTCCCGCTGCGGAAACGGGATTTGGATATTATGCTCACGGAAGGCCCTATCGATGGCGAAGTTCAGGTCGCTGCGGATAAAACGCTGCCGCGTCGGCTCCTTGATCCATACTAGCAGATCGAAGTTGAGTGAACTATCGGCAAATTCTAGAAACTGCACCTGGGGTGCTGGATCGGCGAGCACTTCCCCATGCGTTTCGCCGGCTTCCAGCAACGTCTTCTTTACCAACTCTACATCCGAACCATAAGCCACGCCCACGGGCACGTGGATCCGGGTCTTCATATCGCGATACGACCAGTTCGTCACGCTTTCGGAGATAAAGGACGAATTCGGCACGATAATCGATACATTGTCCTGGGTATTAACGGTCGTAGCACGAGCATTGATGGCTTGCACACGCCCCAACACACCCTGCACCTCGACAAAGTCTCCCACCTGAA